>CAILQO010000325.1 GCA_903836285.1 uncultured Chloroflexota bacterium | reverse complement strand
GGGGGCGCCCACTCCTCGGCTCCCGGCGCACCGAGGCAACGGTCGGAGAGGGTTAGCGTCGCGCAGACCGCATCTGCATTGCCTGAACCGCGCGCGCAGCGAGCTCGATGACCAGCAACTCCGCAGCGAGGCGCGAAGGCGCCCGGCCAGTCTTCAGTGACACGTCTGCCTCAAGTACCTGCCGATGCATGTAGGCGAGTGCGCGATGCCCAAGTCGCGCCGCCCGCTCGCGGGTCATCCTGACCGCGAACGGCTGCATCTTCATGCGTCGCCCGATTGCACCGTCATCGTCTCCTGCCTCGGCTAGCGCAAGGATGTTTAGGTGTTGCGCAACCGCCGAGCGGACGGCTGCAACCACCTGCTCCGGGCGGTAGTCCGACCCATCGACCAACTGGCTCAGCCGAGCCGCCGCACGTTCGCGTTGCCCGTCGAGGATGGCTTGCGTCAACTCCCAGACCCGTGCCGTGGTGGCCGCCTGCGGGGTGAGCAGCTCGACATCGCGAGCTTCGACCGCCCGTCCCACTCCGGCATGGGTGACCAGCTTTCGCACCTCTGCCGTTGCAAGACGTACGTCACTTCCCACGTACGCCGCTAGGGCGCGGGCCGCGTCGATCGTCATCGCTCCAGACGCCGGTGCATCCGCTCCAGCCGCCCGACGCGCTCGCTCGCGCAGCCAGCGCACCATGGCATCCCCTTCGGGGACTGGAAATGACTGGACCGTAATCCCGCGCCCCGCAAGTGCAACACCCAACGTCGATGTTGCAGGCGGCAGATCGGCCTCGACAAGGACCACCAAGGTCGTTGGAGGGACCTGGGGCAAGTAGGCGGCGAGCGCTTCCTCCGGCGTCATCGGTGGCGCGTCCGCCTCGGCCTTCCGACCCCGGCGCGCGGCTGCCCCCGTAGAGGCTGGTGCGGCGCGGCGGGCAGGCATGCGGCTTGCCGCGGCGCGCGCCCCGAGCGCCGCGATCACTCCACGACATGTGACGACTCGGCCGTCAGCAAGGAACGGCATCGCCTCGCACGCAAACCGAAACGCCTCGAGAGTGAATGTTGCGCCGTCAAACCGCGAGGTGTTCGCCTCGGCCATGTCCGCGGGAAGTCGGGAACGTGCGACAAGCTCACGCAATGCCTCGTCAATCGAGACGTCGTCTGGTCCGGCAAGCACGTGGACAGGCAATTGAACCTCTTGTTTCCTTGACGGACGCTGGCGCGCCCGGAGAGGGTTGATCCAGTATCGCGAACAACCTCCAGCCCCTGCGCCTCACCTTCTTCGTCATCGGCGAACGAAGGGTGACGTGTCCCCCGAAGCAAGGCATTGCGCCCGCAGCCTGAGGCCGGGCTGGCGACACCGGTTCGAGGATAATGCCCGCACGGAGGCATCCCGCGACGATGGTCATTGACGATGTGGTTTCGCTCCTCGCCCGGCTCGTCTCGATTGACAGTGCCAACTCGTCGATGGACGGCCCCGGCGAGGCCGAGCTTGCGCGCGAGATCGAGGGAATCGGCCGCGCGCTCGGATTCGCGGTGACCTCGGACGAAGCGCTGCCCGGCCGACCGAATGTATCGATCACGATCCCACCGACTCGGGCGAACGCTGCAACGTCGGGCCGTCGACTGCTCTTCGACCTCCACCTCGACACCGTCCCACATCGGGGCATACCGGACGCCACAACTCCACGCATAGACGGCGACCGCATGTACGGGCGAGGAACCTGCGACACAAAGGGCGCCTTGGCAGCCGCAATCGTCGCCTCGGCCCGGTTAGTTGCCTCAGGGATCGAACGCGACGGCGAGATACTTCTGTTGTTCACGGTCGATGAGGAGTACCTCAAGCGTGGGGTTGCGCACGCCGTTGAGAAGGGGCTCACCGCGACCGCCGCCATCGTTGGCGAACCGACGTCGCTGCGACCAATCGTGGCTCACAAGGGAGCGGTGCGATTCCGAATCGTCACCCACGGGAAGGCTGCACACACGTCGCGGCCAGAGAACGGTGACAACGCAATCCTCCAGATGGTCGAAGTGATCGACTGGCTCCGCGAGCGGCTTGAACCCGCGATTGCCATGCGAGATCACCCGCGTCTTACGTCCCCGACCATGACGATCGGCACGATTACGGGCGGGACCGGGGTGAACATCGTCCCGGACCGCTGCGCGATCGAGATTGATCGGCGAAGCCTGCCTACGGAAGAGCCGGCGACGATCCTTGCCGAATTCGACTCGCAGCTCGCTGAATTGATGCGGGCGCGCCCTGGGGTCAAGGTCACGCGCGAGGATCCGTACCTCGTGGAACGAGGCCTAGACGGTCCAGCCGACGGGTCGCTGGTTCGGGCTGTCCAAGCCGCGATTCGCACGGTCTGCGGCGACGCCGTTGACGTGACCCCAACCGGCGTGCCGTACGGCACCGACGCGAGCCATGTCTGGGGTCTCACTGGCACGCCGACGGTGGTGCTCGGCCCGGGCGATATCGCCCAAGCGCACACCGCCGACGAATGGGTCGACCTTGCGGAGGTGCGCCACTGTGCCGACATCTACGAGCAGGTGATGCGGTCGTTCGTCAGCGGAGAGTGGGGCGACACAACCAGGTCGGGGTGAATCCAACGATTGGCCGTCTTCTCGCTGCGACGCAACTCCGAGCTTGCGACGAGGACCTAGCGGTCGCGCACCTCGAGCAGTCCCACCAGCTCACTGAGAGCGTCGTGCGCGGCACCGGGAGGCAGCACACCCAAATGCTCGCGTGCCTCGCGCGTGTACCGAGCGACGAGCGCCTCGCAGTGGCGCCGCGCACCGGACCGGTCGATCGCACCCTGCGCTGCGTCAAGCAGCGAGGGAGGCCCATCCGGCGTCTCAAGCACCGCCTGAATTGCTCGCCGGTCCGCGTCAGGAACCCGACCGAGCGCGTAGAGCGTCGGGAGCGTCTTCTTGCGTCGCGCCAGGTCGCTCGTTGGCTTCCCGGTCACCTCAGGAGCCCCCCACATCCCGAGGATGTCGTCCCTGACCTGAAACCCGAGTCCCAGCGCATGGCCGAACGCCTGCATCGAGTCCACAACCGCCGGCGACGCCATGGCGACTTCCGCGCCCATCGCAGCGGCACACGCGATCAGTGCCGCCGACTTTCGGGCAATCATGTCGAGGTATGCCCCCACGGGCACGATGTCGGTACCCGTGAACGCAAGGTCAAGGTGTTGCCCCTCGGTCACAACGAGGCTCGCGGTGGCGAACCGCCTTGCGAGCGAGACGACGACATCCGGCGCGACGCCTACGGCGGCAGCCTCGAGCAGCGCAATGTGCGCGAGCACGTGCATCCCGTCGCCTGCGTTGATCGCTTGTGGCTCTCCCCAAAGTGCCCAAAGCGTCGGTCGATGGTGACGTGTTGCGTCACCGTCCTCAATGTCATCGTGGACGAGCGTGAAGTTGTGCAGGAGCTCCAGAGCGACCGCGACGGGCACGGCAGGCTCGCCTGAACCACCGCATGCCTCCGAAACGAGGATCGCGATGAGAGGGCGAAGCCGCTTGCCTGTTGGCGCATCGACCGGGATCAGGCGCTCGTCCGCCCAGCCGAGGTGATAGCGCATCATCCCATAGTGGCCGGGCGCACCAGGTGCTAGACGAGGCGGCGGATCCCCGGACGGTCCCGCCGCGCCCGCCATGGGTTCGCGCGCGGTGATCGCACCACGCATCGCCGCCTCGATGACCGGAAGCCACCGAGCACGCGCCTGCCCCAAACGGGATTCCATCGACGCCGATGCTACATCGCCCGACGCAGGGCGTCCTGCAGCATCTCCTTCGTCGCGACGCTCGTCTCCGGGTCAGCGAGTGCCAGCTCAACGTTAGCCCTCAGGAACCCGATGCGTGACCCGCAGTCGTAGCGACGCCCGACATACTCGAGGGCGAGGACTGGCTCCGTTTTGAGCAGCGCTCGGATGCCGTCGGTCAGCTGGATCTCGCCCCCAGCTCCAGCCTTGGTTGATCGCAGCGCTTCGAACACGCTCGGGGTCAGGACGTACCGGCCCATGATCGCAAGGTTGGACGGGGCGGTGCCGGGCGCCGGCTTCTCGACCATCTCGCGTACCCGGTGCAAGCCGTCACGGACTGGCGTCACGTCAAGGATCCCGTACCGAGGTGTCTCTTGGTCCGGCACGCGCTCCACAGCGATTACGGAGCAGCCGTGGCGTGCGTGCACCCGGGTGAGTTGCGCCATCACGGGATCAGAGCCGCCATCCATGATGTCGTCGGGCAGGAAGACGGCGAACGGTTCGCGACCGACGAGCGGTTCGGCGAGGAGCACCGCGTGACCCAATCCAAGTGCGCGCGGTTGTCGAACGGCGGCTACGGTCACGAGCGACGCGACGCGGCGCACTGCTGCCAGACCAGCGTGATTTCCTTTCGCCTCTAGCAGCGCCTCAAGGTCGCGGCTCGCGTCGAAGTGGTCCTCAATCGATTCCTTCCCGCTCGCGGTCACCAAAACGACACGTTCAATCCCAGAGGTCGCGGCCTCCTCGACGCCGTACTGGATGACTGGACGGTCGACGACCGTGAGCATCTCCTTCGGGATCGCCTTTGACGCAGGCAGCATTCGCGTACCGAGGCCAGCCGCAGGGAACACGGCCACACGAATCCGCGGGAATGCTCCGGGGCAATCGGCGAGCTCCGGATCGTCGGTTGCGCTGCCAGCGGGAATTGACGCGTCAGTGACCACGTGTTCGGGTCCTTGCTTGGTCAGTTGATGTGGCGAGCACCGTGTCCCGCCACAGGTGAAGCGGCCTGTGCACGTCGCACCGTGCGTCAAAACGTTTCGGGCGGGTCCTGCGGATGCGCCAAGCCGTTCAGCAAGTCACTGGATTATCAGCACCCCCCTGCCCCGCGGACCCGTCAAGCAAACTAGGGCGGGAGTGGGAAGGGGGTAGGGTCGGTGAGTGCCCTTGGGGTACGGTCTAACAGCGCGAGGCCAATGACGTCTCGCGAACACCGTCGCCTTGACGGCGCTCCCGTGACCAGACCCTTGCGACATCTCCGCGACTCGAGGAAGTGCGCCGATGCCGGAACGACCGAAAGCTTCCGTACTCGGCGCGACGCGCGCCGGGGTCGCGCTCAGCACTGCGCTGGCTGCTCGTTTTGGTCCGGTGTCCATCTGGGAACCAGACCCGGACGTTGGCAGGCCACTTCGAGGCCGCCCCGGTATCGCTGAGGTCTCCGCCGACCTTGCAAGTACCGTGCGCGATGCGGCGTTCGTGGGATGCGCCGTGCGTCGGCGTGACCTGGACTCAACGCTCGAGGCAGTCGGCCCACACCTTGTCCACGGCGCAATTGTGCTGATCGCAACCATCGGACATGAGGCAGCGCATGCTTCTGCCGCGCGATTGCTGCCGGGACACGTGAGCGTCGCGTGCTTCACCACGTTTTCGCCGCCCGAGGGCACCACGTCAAGCGATCGGCGAGACGAAGCTGCCAGCGCCGCCGCAGGCATCTCCCCGGCAGTCGGGGCGCATCGCGATGCGGTCGGAGTGGTTCAGGCGATCGTCGAGGCAACTAGGGCCGTCACGTTCTTCGGCGAGGCCCGGGAGATTGATGGGTTGGCGGCAGCATCACTCGCCTTGCCCAGTGTCGTTGGAGCATCAGTGGTGCGAGCGACACTCGCGAACCAATCCGCGCGAGATCTGGACCGGGCGGGAAGCGATTGCCTCGCTGCAGTCACGTCGGTGCTTGAATTGGCATCGCCTTCTCCGGAGGACCTGCAGGCAATCGGTGAGCACTTGGCGCGCCTGTTGCGGGATGCCGCGAACGACTTGCGAGACGTTGCGTCAAGGCTAGATGACTCGGTAACCGACCCCGCGGCGGTCGCGCCGGCCGCTGATCGTCGACGGGCGTGGCTCGCCGCGCGCGCAACTCCCGCGGATGCGGTGGTGGCCGTGGATACGCCGAGACCGGCACGCCGGCGCCTTTTCTTCTGAGCTAAGGCCCTTCCAAGGCGGATGCCGTGGTCGCGTCGCAGGACGACCATGGGATCGGCCGGACGACGTCGGTGGTAGCCTTCCGCACCGGACGGGACCGCGCCCGCAGGAGACGCAATGATCGCTCGCTCGCCTGTCGCCACAATCCACCGAGAGGCAGGGATCCCCGGCACATTCATGGGCTTTCCGCGAGCGGGCGGACGTCCGGGGATCCGCAACCTCGTTGTCGTGTTGCCGCTAGTGGCAGGCGCTCACGTGGTCGCTCAGCGGATCGCAGCCCGTGTTCCAGGGACGATCGCCGTACCGTACCTCGATGACGGGGTAAGCGGTCGCGAGGACGAGTCCATGACCGATCGCGTCCTGATCGGCGCGGCTGCGGGCCCGAATGTCGCAGCAGTGCTGATGGTGGGACTTGCCGACGACGGGCGTGGCACGCGCATCGCGGGTGAGGCGCTCCGACGGAGCCCCGGACGTCCCGTTGAATTGATCAGCATCGATGGAAGCGGGGGTTCACTCAAGGCGATCGTCGCTGGCGCAGGGCGCGCCAAGTCCTTGGTCGATCTTGTCTCGGATGCCCGGCGCGAGGAGTACCCAGTCAGTGAGCTCATCATGGCCGCCGAATGCGGGGGTTCTGACGCCACGTCCGGTATGGCCTCGAACCCAGTCGTCGGCGTCGCGGCCGACATCCTGATCGATCTCGGGGGCACGGTCTGCTTCTCGGAGACGACCGAGATGATGGGAGCCGAACACATCCTCGCCCGGCGCGCCTCCAACGACGCGGTTGCGCGACGGATCATCGAAATCGTCGCGAACGTTGAGAAGGCCGCGAACGCAGTCGGAGCGACGGTCGCCGGCGGCAACCCGACGCCAGGAAATATGGCGGGAGGTCTCTCAACGATCGAGGAAAAGAGCCTCGGTTGCATCCTGAAGGGCGGCACACGCCCCGTTCAGGGCGTCCTGGACTTCGCGGAACCCATCACCGGGCGGGGCCTCTGGCTGATGGACACCCCGGGCCACGACGCAGTTTCGGTCTCCGCGAAGGCCGCCGGCGGGTCCCACTTGAACGTGTTCACGACCGGACGGGGTTCACCCCTGGGGAATGCCATCCAGCCCGTGATGAAGGTGTGCGCGAACGCGGCGACGGTCGCAAGCATGAGCGACAACTTCGACTTCACCGCTGAGGCGATCATCGCCGGGCGCGCCACGAAGGAACAACTCGGGCGCGACCTGTACCGCCTAGTAATCGAAACGTGCAGCGGCCGTCCAGTCGCAGCGGAAGTCATTGGGCATCACGAGTTCGCCATTCACCACATCGGCGTCCTTGACTAGGTTGCAGCTGAGACCGGGGGTGTGGCGCTCCTGTGGTACCTTTACATCCTGCCGTGCCGTATCGTCTAACGGTAGGACGCTTGACTCTGAATCAAGTAGTTGGGGTTCGAATCCCTGTACGGCAGCCATAGTCGGCCGGGCCACTTGCGGGTTCCGGCCGATTTTGTTACCTCAGCCGCCGATGACCTCCCTCCTCCCGGACCTTTCGCATGTCGGGCGCATTTCCGAATGCATTGGGACGTTGCGGGAGGTCAGCTCCCCGGTCGTGATGTCGGTGTCCGAGGCCATTCAGGGCGACCGCGATGCCCAAAGCCCGGGCGGTCTCCCATTGAGCGGAACCGGATGGCGCGAATCACCGGCGGCCGTCGTCCTTCCCGGGTCATTCAACCCCCTGCACACCGCGCACCTGCACCTGCTTATCGAGGCGTTACGGTCGGTGCCACGCGCCGCAGGCTCGCCCCCACCTGTCGCGGCACTCTCACTAAGTGTCCGCACCATCGACAAGGCGCAACCGACTGGAATGGCTCTCGAGGATCGGGCGTGGACAATGCACGCCACGCTTGCCGCCACAACGTTGGAGCGGTGTCCGGTCGCGCTTCTTGCGAGCCACGGGCTGTACCTCGATCAAGCCATCGCACTTCGGAACGCAATGCCGGAGCTCAATACCGATGGACTATGGTTCGCCATCGGCCACGACAAGGCCGTTCAGATTTTCGATGCGCGCTACTACGACGACCGTGACACCGCGCTAGAGGAGTTATTCCGGCTCGCCGGCTTGTTGGTCGCCCCGCGCGCCGGCGGCACGGCAGCAGACCTGCTTGAACTGATGGACCTTCCCGGGAACCGGCGCTTCGCAGGTAGCGTTCGCCCAATCTTGTTCCCCTCCCACCTCGCCGACGTCAGTTCGACCGCGTTCCGTGCCGGTTCCCTGAGGACAGTTGCGTTGCCCGCCCCGGTCGCCGCCATGATCGAAGCCCGACGCTGCTACGGCTGACGGGAGGTCAGAACGCATCGGGCAAGGAGCGCCAAGGCCGACGCCGCAAAGGCTCGCTGATTGCGCTGCCGCTCGTCTACGCCGGTCATCACGCGATCAACAACGGTGCCGCGCGGGCCTGCCACGGCGACAAACCCAAGTCCGGCCGGCTTCCGTGACCGTCGGCCATGCTGCGGACCAGCGATGCCAGTCTCGCCAATGCCCCACGTCGACCCGATCAGCCTCCGCACGGATTCGGCCAGTGCGATTGCCATCTCCTCGCTCACCGCTCCGGCCGGGATGTCGGCAACTCCCAGCCAGCGCAGCCTCGCGTTCGCGCCGTATGGCACCACGCTGCCCGCGAACCAGCGCGAGGCTCCCTCGACACCGACCAACGCCGCCGAGATAAGCCCACCGGCGGAGGTCTCGGCCACAGCGACCGTCTCGCCACTGGCGTTGATCGCGACCGCGATCAATCGGGCGTCCTGATTGCCATCACCGTCGTTCATGGGGCTAGTTCGCCAAGGCGACGCGCGATGCCTCGTCCGCACGCTGGACCGCTGCATCAAGGGGGGCCTCGCCTCGCCAGTATCCCTCAAGTGCCGCCCGCGCAGCGCGCCGCATCGCGCCAGTCGCCGGTCCGAGGACCGGTGATCGTGGCTTTAGCACCGCGCCCGCAATCGACGCCCTGCGGTCCGGCGGCGACCCAGCTGGCTGACGGTACGACACGTCGTCCGTAATCGCCCTCGCCTGAGGAAGCCACAGCGCTTGATCCAGCTCAAGGCGTTGGGTGTCCGGGTCGACGAGGTACTGAAGAAACTCCCATGCGTCGTCTGGGCTCGGTGCACGCGCGCCAATTGCCACCATGTCGGGGTGCCACGCCGCTGCCTGGGCCACCCGCCCGCGAGGTTGCGTCGCAAACCCGAACCGCGCCATGCCTGCACGCCGGAGCGCGAACTCGTCATCGGCACAACCGGACCACAGCGCAACTCGCCCTCGCGCAAGCGCATCAATCCCGGCATGGACACCGGCCGGAGGAGCAACCCGATGCACATGGCGCAGCGCATGAACCCAACGGAGAGCGTCCTTCACGGCTGCGGTCCCCCACTGCGGTTGGGACCCACCACGGTCGACATCATCGGCCCCTGCACCCCAAATCCAAGGAAGCGGAAACGCCGCGATCGGGTCGATGGACAAGCCCCAAGCATCGGCATCGCGGTCGGTCAGCCTTCTGGCGATGTCAAGCATCTGCTCCCAGCTCCAGCTTGGGTCCGGGTCGGAGATGCCGGTTCGGGAAAACCGGTCGCGATCGTAGAACACGCCCCAAGTCGCCGCTCGACCGCGAGGAAGGGCGTGCCAAGCCTTTGCATAAGTCGCGCCATCGAACGGTCCGGCCAGCACATCCGTCCTGAAGCCATCTCGACGCATGACCGCGTCCAGCTTCCGTGTCACGGCAGATGCGTAAAACGATGGCGCGTCGGGTCCGGGCAATCGCATCACGTCGGGGTCAGTCCCGGACGCAACCATTGCTCGCAGACGCTCGGTGTACGTGGCTGGGTCATCCGACGCGATCACCACGTCGACCTTCAGGTCGGTGTAGTTCTTCTCAAACGACAGCAGGGTCCAGTGTTCCGCTTCGCGAAGCCCGGGTGCGCCCCATGTGGCGTAGATGACCTTGCCTTGGGCCGTACCTATCCGCGGAACGCCGGGGAGGTCGTCCGAACCGCACGCGGCGCCAACCGCACCGAACGCAATCGCCTGCATCACGGCCCGACGGGTGCGACGCCCCACCGACGCCGGATCCCTGACCTGCTTCCCTGCCCCGATCCGGTACACGGCACGATGGTACGGATCGCAAGTCCCACCTCTCACCTGTCGCAGCAGCGGCGTTTCACGGGTCTTAGCCTGTCCCCATAGGGTCGCCGTCGAGGGCGAGTGACATTGGGGCAGGCGAAGGGGTAGACGGAGGCTCCTTGGGGGGGCAGGGGTTGGAGGGACTTCAGCGGGCAGGAGGACGGAGCGCCTTCATCGTCCGGGAGCGACACTGCGCTACTATCGCCGCACCGGGTCCGCCGGTGATCGCTCACCAGTACCCAAAGTCCTCGGGGGAACAGTCGCGCGGGCGGCGGAACCCGGCACGCACCCGAGCGCCCGGGTGACCTACGAACGGAGCGTCCAGTGAGCAGCCGTACAAGCGCGAGTTACAGCATCATCGTGCGCGTCCAGATCGAGAACCGGCCAGGGATGCTCGGGCGACTCGCGTCGACGATCGGCGAAGCGGGCGGCGATATCGGCGCGATCGACATCGTTCGCCAGGACAAGGGGCTTCTCGTTCGTGACATCACCGTCAACTGCGGGGATGACGCCCACGGCGAACGCATCGCGCAGGCGATTCGCGGAATCGACGGCATCAATGTCGTGAACCTCTCAGATCGCACGTTTCTCATGCACCTTGGCGGCAAGATCGAGGTCACCAGCAAGTCTCCCCTCAAGACCCGCGATGACCTGTCGATGGCCTACACGCCAGGCGTCGCACGCGTGGTTCGCGCTATCGCCAAGGACCCTTCCCGTGCGTTTGCGCTCACGATCAAGAGAAACACCGTTGCGGTTGTGTCAGACGGCTCGGCGATCCTCGGCCTCGGCAACCTGGGGGCGCTCGCGGCGATGCCGGTCATGGAGGGCAAGGCGATGCTCTTCAAGGAGTTTGGAAGGGTTGACGCCTTCCCTATCTGCCTCGACACGCAGGATGTCGATGAAATCGTCGAAACCGTCGTCCGAATCGCCCCCGCCTTTGGTGGGATCAACTTGGAGGACATTTCGGCTCCACGGTGCTTCGAGATTGAGGAACGACTTCGGGCCCGCCTCGATATTCCCGTGTTCCACGATGACCAGCACGGGACCGCCGTCGTCGCGCTAGCAGCCCTTGTGAACGCCTGCCGATTGACCGGTCGACCGCTTGAGGGCCTGCGCGTCGTCGTGAACGGTATCGGTGCCGCAGGGGTGGCGATCATCAAAATCTTGCTCGCAAGCGGAGTCACCGATATTGTTGGCTGCGACACCCGCGGGGCGATTCACGCCGGGCGCACGGACAACATGAACCCCATGAAGCAGTGGGTCGCCGATCACACGAACGCAGAGCATCGCCACGGCACCCTAGCTGAGATGCTCGTTGGAGCGGACGTGTTCATCGGCGTGTCGGCACCGGGCGTGGTCTCTGCATCGGACATCGCCGCGATGGCGCCAGACCCAATCGTCTTCGCACTTGCAAACCCGGACCCGGAAATCTTGCCGGAGGATGTTGCGGGGATCGCACGCGTGATCGCAACCGGACGCAGCGACTACCCGAACCAGATCAACAACGTGTTGGCGTTCCCGGGCATATTTCGGGGCGCACTTGATGCCGGCGCGGTGACAATAAACGAGGAAATGAAGGTGGCCGCGGCGCACGCCGTCGCGAGTGCCGTGGCGGACGACGAGTTGAGCGAGGATTACATCATCCCAAGCGCGTTCAACCGCAAGGTCGTCGATGCGGTCGCCGCAGCAGTCGCCGAAGCCACAGTGGCGTCAGGGGTGTCACGCCGTCGGTAGCGTCTCCCGCCCCTCTTCCGTCGCACTGGGGGAGGGGTTCGCCTCGTAGTCGACCCTCTCTCGTCGTAAATCGGCAGGTTTTGGAGAGTGGGAACCGTATGTCAGGTGCCCGCTTTCTCGCCTTACCGAAGGGTGCGGACCGCGCGCGCCGGAGCAACCGGCAGCGGTGCAACGACCCCCACGCCGAACCGGCGCTTCGCCCAATAGCCAAGGATGAGCGCAATCATCCGCGTGCCGACGCGCAATGTGGTCGTTAACGAGCCCGTGATCTTGCTCTCGCCGACCCGTCCACGGTAGTTCACCGGCACCTCGACCATGCGCAATCCCGCAGCGAGTGCCAGGCACACCATTTCGGGGAGGAAGTGCGAACGCCCTACCGTGAGATTAGCCGCAAATACCCGATATGCATCCACGCGCACCAGACGCAACGTGCAGCCGCAGTCCGAGAGGGACGGGCCGTCATGAAGGACTTGCAGGAGCTTCGCCACGGCCCAGTTGCCCCAGCGCAGGAAACGACCCATGTTCGCCTCCTGCCAGATGAGCTCCTTTGTCGTCCGTGTACCGAGCACAAGGTCGAAGTCGTCCGAGAACGCGAGCAACTTGAGGACGTCCTTGCCCGCGAAGGTGCCATCGGGCTCAGCCATGACAATCAGGTCGGCACCCCGTGACGCCGCCTCAGCAAGCCCCCGCTGCAACGCATTTCCGTACCCTTGGCGGGTCTCCAGAACGTAGGTGGCTCGGGTGCCCCTGATGCGTTCGGCGGTGCGGTCGCGACTGTTGTTGTCGACCGCGATCACCTCATCGACGATCCCGCCGCCTCCGGCTCCAAGGAAGTCATCGATGGCGTGCGCGACATTGTCCTCCTCGTTGTAGGCGGGGAAGATCACCACGACGCGCCGTCCGTACCACATCGATCCGATTCGCTCCCCGATCAGGCCTCACAAGTCCGGGCAGGATACCGGAGCACGGGCCCGCTCCCGTGTGCCTTCGCAACCCGGAAGGGCCTACGCTCATGCTCGCCCCGCTACCGTTTTCACGTTTCGGCGGTCTGCGCGGTCCTCGCCTAGTCAGGCAAGCAGGTAACCGGGGGTCAAGCGGCAAACTCACCGCGTCACCCGCGACACGGAACCGACGCGCTAGACCGGCAGCGACACGACCGCCACCCGCGCCGTCGTCACTACAACCGCCGTCCGAGCGTCCTCATCGACCCAAAGCCCGCGCACAGCCTCACCAGGCGAAAGGACTGAATCGATACCTGGCCCAATCGTTCCGTCCTTCCCGATTCGGATCAGGCGCAGAGACGCCTCATCTACGACATACAGTGATTGCGTCCCTTGGTCGGTGTAGATGGCACCGAGCCGGGTAGGCATCGGAGCCCCCTTGAGGCTAAGGATGTCTGCCTTCCCTGCGGAGAGGCGGACGATCACGCCATCGCGTCGTGAGACCCAGAACGCCCCGTCGGTCGCCACATCAGAAGCGAGCGTCAAGTCAATCGTCTGTCCAGCTGCGAGCCACGCGACGGGATCTCCCTCGTAGTTCCCGCCGGCGGTGAGCGGATGCCTCCACACCCGTCCAGAGGGCGCCGCGGTTGACGCCATTCCTGCGTCAAAGACGTACATCGATGCCCCGTAGATGACAGCGGCGACAGGGGTTCCCCACTGCGGCTGTCCCTTGACCCCAATCGCGCGCGGCGGTTGACCGTTCGACGGAATCAGCGCGATTACGCCCCCCCACCGAAAACCAGCTTGCCGTCGTCGCGATGAACGACGGCGCCACCGTCTGCAAAGAAGCCACGAGCCACGAAACCGGGTGGCGAGGTTCCTCTGGCGAGCTGGGTCGGAACCGGCTCTCGAGTGACCTCAGCCGTGGCAAGGGCAATCGTCACGACGTCACCAACGTCGTCAAGCACAACAACCTGTGCGTTGGCTGTCGGTAGCTGGTCACCGGCGACGTTTGGCGGTGCCGCCAACGACGTAAACCTTCCTCGCGCCTGCGCGACTGTCCGGCCAGCGAGCACTGGTGGCGTCGGGCTTGGGGGGAGGGGCGTCGCGGTCGATGTCGGCGGAGCGAACGCGAGGATCAGGCGGTCAGCCGAATCGGGTCGAATTACGGCCCACAACACCCCAAACGCCGTGGCGGCTACCAGTGCTCCGACCGTCCCTCGCAGCCACAAGGGCTGACCGCGACGACGTGGCCCGGGCAGGAAAACCGTTGGCCCGACCATTCGCGAGAACCAGCCTCGTGGGTCGGCTGCGCTCGGATAGCGCGCAGAATCCAGCGGGGTGCCGGAAAACGTGGTCGGCACGAGCGAGCCCCGCGCCGGCAACAACCACGGGGACCCCGCAGTGCCAGTCTGGCCAGGAAGCCCACCCGGTGCCGTCGCGCGGCGACGCACCCCGATGCTATTGCTCTCCCCCAGCCGCATTCTCATGCCAGATTGCGCCGGTGGCTGCTCCCTGTAGGACCTCCGCTCGACCTGTGGCGTCTGTCGACTGCGCCCAGACGGCGCCGAACTCATGGCAAGGACTTGATCGCCGCGAACTGGCGCACGAGAGGTCCCGCTGTCAGGACCGTGGGTGCCGGTGATGCTGTCGCCGTCACGCAGGTTCCATGCGCTCGCGGCAACCCTTCCGGTCGCCTCCATCTCGAGCAGGGCCTCTAGCAGTTCGGGGTCCTCCGATGGATCGTGAGGCAGGCTACCGGGACGCGGAACGGTCTGGGATCCCAAGCCGAACAGTCTTGTGGCGAGGGTGGTTCGGTCTCCTACTACACGGAGAAGATCACGGAAGCGCTCCGACGCCCTCACCATGCCGGTCACCGACGCCGCCGGCCGAGAGAAGCGCAGCACGACCGCTTCCCGCTCGGTCGAGTTCCCAAGTACGCGCGTGGCAATTACGCCGACCTGGCTGCGCGCTAGTTCCGTTAGCCGGGCTGGATCAGGCAGCGCCCCAGGGTTCGACGCATCGACAAGCACTAACTTCGAGTCGTGCACCAGTGGCACCCGCACCGTCTCGATTTCCACTTCCCATCGACGCTCTGCCACGCTCCGTGCGCGCCCGGACGCTTGGCCAGTCGGCACTTCCGGAACGGCTCGCACCTCCGGCCCCTCAACGAGGTAGAGCTGGCACGGCGGCAACTGCGCGACGAAAGCCACTGGGTCGGGCGCTGACTCGAACAGCACCACTGTGAACCCAAACGCGTCGAGGTCTGGTCGACGGCGGGCAGCGGAGCGCACGGCGGCGCATCCGGCTCTGACAGCCCGGTTCAGCGAGGAGCCGGGAACGGCCGCCGTGCGCTCAAGTTCGTCGCGCGCGTGCGAGTAGAAGAGGTCGGCGACCGCGGGCGGAACGCCCTCGACAATCGCAACGAACGGGCCCCGCCGTCCCGTCTCTGGGCTCAGGAACGCACGGCGCGGCCCTGACAGTCGCGCCAGATCCAGTCGGGGAGAGGTGGCAACCTCGAGCACCCCTCCTCCGGCGAGCGGCAGCCGAACGGTGCCATCAGGCGCGACCCGCATCTCGTCGGGCTCGCGTTCCCATTCGCTTGCGGACGACACCAATCGGCGACGGTTTGCAGCCGTACGGCTCCGCTCACGTTCGTCGGAGCCGCCTCGTACTGAACGCATGCTGCCAGCGCCCTTCACTGGCTTCCTAGAGAGGCGTCAACGAGTGCGAACCGGTTCATTGCCTGTTACCCAGTGTACGCAGGGTTCCGTGGCCGGTGGTCGCGCCCTAGACGGGGGCCTGTCCGGCTGGAGTGCGACGGAAACCCGGCACGAAGCCAGGTGTTCGTTCCATGTACTCCGCATATCCCGGACGCGTTGCGGCTAGGTGCCGGTCGAGCATTCGAACCCCAGAGACTTGGACAAGCAGGAACGTCATGAGCGCCGGTGCAAAGACGGTCAGCGCCCCATCTACGCCAAGGTCCACGCCGCACAGCCAGAACCCCCACCACAGGAGCGCATCCCCGAAGTAGTTCGGGTGACGCGTCAATCGCCAGACTCCGGAATCCAAGATGCGCCCCCTGTTGGCCGGATTCCTGCGGAATTCGGTCAGCTGCCAGTCGCCGAGAGCCTCGAACCCAAAGCCAACCACGAAGACCGCGGTGCCCACTGCATCCCACCAAGTGAGGTCATCGGGTGCCGGTGCACCGAGGATCACCTGCAAGGGTGCGGAGATGACCACCACCAGCATTCCCTGGAGGACAAACACCTGAAAGAAGCTGACCCACCAGTAGCGTCCGGGTCCATACTTCTGGCGAAACGCCTGATAGCGCACATCCTCGGGCTTGCCGAT
This sequence comes from uncultured Chloroflexota bacterium, assembly GCA_903836285.1. Taxonomy (GTDB): domain Bacteria; phylum Chloroflexota; class UBA11872; order UBA12225; family UBA12225; genus CAILQO01. The sequence continues at coordinate 1,636 of CAILQO010000325.1, read as the reverse complement.
CGATCGGACAAGCAGATGCAGCCAAAGGCGCACGCCCCACGTGATCAGTAGCGCGAGGAGCAACGACTTTCCGGGCGTCAGTCCCGTCTGCCACGCCGTGTTGGCTCCGATGAGCACGAATCCGATCGACCACCACGGGTCAACGATGCTCGCGTCACGGCGAATCACACTGACGATCCAGAGAACGATCATCAGCCCAGATTCCAATGCAACGTTTGACCAGAACACGTCCATCGCGGAATTCATCCCATGGCTCGCGTGCGAAAGGGCGGAGGCCGACGGATCTCCATCCGACGCGAACACACGAAGTGTGCTTGAGGAGACAGACTCCCCTCCTTGATTGGCCGCTCCCCCGTTGTGACGGGACAGGATAAGCGTGGCGCATGCCCAGTGCTCCGAGCTGGCAGCACAGCCTTGGTCTCAGCCGACCCCCATAGCCACCGGGCTCTCGAACACTAGGCAGTTCCGGCAAACTGTGGCGGGCTCACCTCGCACCGCGATGGCCAAACCACTCATATGTCGCACGCCCGGCGACCGAAACGACGGTCGTCAAGGCAATCCCCCAGAGTAGGTCAATTGGCACGAGTGCAACTGGCCACCCTGCAATTACGGCCCAGTTCGTAAACTCGTACGTGCCGTAGGCCACGATGCCCAGCCCTGCCCCCCGCCGACCAGCATCCACCATGCTGCTCGCGTCGACTACGGCATGACGAACCGTCGCCACGACATACATCACATAGAACGCCGCTGCTGCTGGGATCACGATGTCCGGACGCTTTAGAGCGCCCATCTCCCGGTCGTACACGTCGACCGCGACAATCCCGAGCCAAGCAAGGTCAAGCACCAGCATCACGAGCGCAACGACGCCCGTTGTAGCCAGAACCTCGAGGGCTGACGGTTGCCGCCATGGCAAGAAGCCCGTAAGAGCGGCTGCGGGCGGACGCCCTGGCAAGTCGCCCCGCGACGGTTGGTTACGCCCAGCGCGAGCCGGTGTCCGCGTGGTTCGAGGAGGCATGGAGTCAGACTCCCAATGGCAGGGGCGCGTTGACCGAACCGGGCGCGCGCTTGAGGTACGACGACGCAACCGCAAGGAATCGATCACGCGCGAACGCATGATCCACGATGGGGCGCGGGTACGTAGTTCCGAGCACGACGTTCCACCGGCGGAGTGAAGCTGGGTCGGCCGTCCAGGGCGCGTGAATGTGTGGTGCAGGTACGTGCGCAAGCTCCGGAACCCAACGCCGGATGTACTCGCCGTCAGGGTCGAACCGCTCCGCTTGTGTCACCGGATTGAAGATCCGGAAGTACGGTTGCGGATCGCAGCCGGATCCCGCCGTCCACTGCCAGCCGGCGACGTTCTGAGCGAGGTCACCGTCGGTCAGCCAGTGTCGGTACCAAGCCTCGCCGCGACGCCAGTCAATGAGCAAGTCCTTCGTCAGGAAGCTCGCGGCAATCATGCGCGCGCGGTTGTGGACGTATCCCTCGCTCCGGAGCTGCCTCGCCGCTGCATCGACCACCGGGTAACCGGTCCGCCCCTCCGCCCATGCGACGAAAGCCTCATCGTCGTCGCGCCACGGGAAACCCGCAAAGTCCCGCTGGAAATCGTCATGCGTGATTGACGGGAAGTCCCGGAGAT
>CAILQO010000324.1 GCA_903836285.1 uncultured Chloroflexota bacterium | reverse complement strand
GGGTATGGTTCGTCGCCACGATGACCACGCGCCCCACGATTGCCGTCGACGCTCGCAAGCTTGGCGAGACGGGCGTAGGGCAGTACGTGCGCTCCCTGCTCGCCGGCCTCGGGGGCGCACCGGGGGCGGATTCTTACCGTTGGCGAGGCTACGCGCACGACGCTGGGTGGGCACACCTTGCGGGCGCCCCACCCGGCATGGCACGGACGACCGTCCGGGCGGGCGGGTACCACCCTGCGCAACATCTGGAACTGGGCGCACACCTCTTCGCTCACCCCCCAGACCTCTTCCACGCCACCCACTTCACGATGCCACTGGTGATTCCACGGCGGACTCGGGTGGTCGTGACGATCCACGACGTCGCCTTCTTCCAGGACCCGGGGCTTGCGCGGCGCGGTCGGGCGCAGTCGGCGCGGCTCGGGGCGTACCGGCTGCTGATGCACCTCGCCGCGTGGCGGGCCGACGTCGTCTGCACCGTCACCGCCGCCGCCGCGCACGATGTGATGGCTGCGTTGCCCTCGGCCCGTGGCAAGGTACGCGTGCTGCCCAACGCCACGGATCTGGCCCGCGGGGACGGCCCGCCAAACGGCGCCACGACCGACGCCATCGTGTTCGTCGGCATGGTTTCGGCGCGCAAGGGGGTGCTCGACCTCGTGCGCGCCTACGCTGGGGCTTCGGGCGCCACGAGGCGGTACCGCTTGGTCATCGCCGGGCCGGGGCACGACGACTACGTGCAACAGGTACGCGCCGAGGTCCAGACGCTCGGGCTGACCGATCACGTTACGCTGACCGGCCAGCTCACCGACGCTGCGCTGCGAGGGTGGTTCCGACGTGCCCGAGTGATCACGTTGCCGTCGTACCTCGAAGGGTTTGGCTTGCCGGTGCTGGAGGCGATGGCGATGGGCATCCCATGCGTCGCGACCGACTTGGCACCGATGCGCGAGGTGTCGGGCGGGGCGGCGCTGCATGTACGTCCCGGGGATGTTGCGGCGCTCGGCGACGCCCTCGACCGGGCGTGCAACGACGACACGCTTCGCGCGGCGATGATCGGCGACGGCTTGGCGCGTGCGCGCCTCTTCACGGTAGAGAAGCTCGGCGAACGCGCCTTGGCCATCTATCGCGACACCCTCGGAAGGTAGCTGATGCTGCGCGTCCTCCACCTCACCAAGCGCTACTGGCCCCACCGCGGCGGGGTGGAACGGCACGTCCGCGACCTCGCCTCCGGCCTCGTGGCGAGCAGTGACGCCGCGGTAGAGGTCCTCGTCGCGGCCGATGGCGGGGCGTCGCGCACGTGGGACGACGACGGCGTGCGCGTCACCGAGGTGGCGGCGTACGGCCGGGCGTGGTCGCTGGATCTTGCCCCCGGCTACCTGTGGGCGGTGCGCGCGGCGCTGGCGCGGCGCCCCGACGTGGTGCACCTGCATGAGCCGCACCCGCTGGGGCTGTTGGCGTGGGCGGCGCTCCGCCACCGGATGCCGCCGGTGGTGGTGACGTGGCACGCCGACATCATCCGGCAGCGCCTGCTCCTCCCTCTGTATGGGCCGCTGCAACGGTGGTTGCTGCGCGAGGCGGGGGCGATCATCGCCCAGACCGAACGCCACGTGACCGCGTCCGCGTTCCTCCCCGCGGTAGCAGCGAAGTGTCACGTGATCCCGACCGGCGTCGACGTGGCACGGTACCTCGACGCGGCCTCCGCCATGACCGGCGCCGCGATGCGGCGGGGATGGGGCGACCCAGCGCGCGTGGTGCTCTTTGTGGGGCGCCTCATCTATTACAAGGGGCTGCCGGTGCTGCTCGATGCGATGGCCGACGTCGACGGCACGCTCGTCCTCGCCGGGGAGGGGCGCGACCGCGCGGCGCTTGCGGCGCAGGCG
>CAILQO010000323.1 GCA_903836285.1 uncultured Chloroflexota bacterium | reverse complement strand
CTCGGCGGTTGCGACCGTGCCGCGACCGTGCCGCGGCGTTGGCGCGGCACTGGCCGCCGATTCCACTCGTTTGCGATGGTTGACAGAATGACGAGGCGTGCCTCGCCGTGGCGTCCCGTCGGCGACGAGTGGCCGACGGTGTCCCGGCATTCGCCGCCATCCAAGGACACGCGACCGTGACCATGCCGACGTCGCCCTCCCGCTCCGCCGCCGTGATGGCACGGGTGAACCCGTCCTACGGGCCACGCCTTGTGGCCATGCTGGGGCTTGCGCTGCTCATTGGCCTGGCGTGGTTCGTCGGGCAGGTGCCGGATGCACACGGTCAGCAGGTGACCGTCACGCCGACGTCCATCGTGCGCCCAGGTGGGCGATTCGAGGAGAGCGATTTGCTCCTCCTTTACTCTGGCCAGTGGACGCAGATGGCGGATACGCGCGCCTCTGGTGGCGGGTATCGCCGCTCGAACGTGCAGGGGTCGCAGGTCGTCCTGAACTTCCCCGGCCCGAACGTGAAGTGGATCACCTCGCGCGGGCCCGACCGCGGCTTCGCGCGGGTGTGGGTCGACAACGAGGACAAGGGCACCTTTGACCTCTACAGCCCCGGTGAGGAGTTCGGCTACACCCGTGAGTGGGGTGGCATGAATGGCGAGATGGTGCACACCATTCGCATCGAGGTCACCGGGCAACGCAACGGTGCGTCCGCGAACGCCTACGTGGATCTCGACAGCCTCATGATCGTCGGGGCGTACGTCGCGGAACCGATGCGGTTCGAGAACACCGACGCCGCCATCCTGTACGCCGGTCCGTGGCAGGTCCTGGGCTTCACGAACTCCAGCGCCGGAACGGTGCATCGCACCAACCAGGCCGGGGGGTTCATGCAGTTCAACTTCAATGGGGGGCAAGTGTCGTGGTTGACGACGCGCGGACCAAACCGCGGAATTGCCCGGGTCCTCGTCGACAACGTATGGCGCGAGACGGTCGACCTCTACAACCCGTCGGAGCAGGCGGGGTGGATGATCGTCTACTCGAGCCTTGGTGATGGGCCGCACACCCTCAAGATCGAGGTGACCGGGACGCGGAGCGGTCCGTCGATCGATAGCTTCATCGATATCGACGCGATCATTGCGAACATGGCGCCGACGACGCCGCAGCCCACACCGACCCAGACCATGACTCCAACGCCGACCGTCACGATGACACCGACCGCGACGGCGACCGTGGTGCCCACGATCACACCGACGGTGGCACCAGCGCCGCCCGGCATCCGCGATGACCGGTACTTCGCGCAGACGGCGTACCGGATCGACAACGACTCGTTCTGGGGCTACTACAACACCATGGGTATGGAGAAGACGTTCGGGTACCCAATCTCCCGCACGTTCCAGTTCCTCGGGTGCCAGACGCAGTTCTTCCAGCGTCACCTGATGCAGCAGTGCGCGAACGGGCCGGTCCAGACCATGAACCTGCTCGACCCAGACCTGATGCCCTACAACCAGATCAACTTCTCGACCTTTCCCGCCCACGACCCAGCGGTCGCTGGCGGTGCCCCCGCGCCCAATGTCCCTAACTACGGGAACGCCGTCCTCGGGCACGTGCGGAACGTCGCACCCGACGTCCTCCAGGGTGTGGCCGTGAACTTCTTCCGGACCTTCATCACCAGCGTGCCCGGTTCCGACCCACAATCCGACCCGAACTTCGCGGCCCAGATCAACCTGCAAGTCTGGGGCTTTCCGACCAGTGGACCGGTGGCCGACCCGAATAACCGCAGCTTCGTGTACGAGCGGTTCCAGCGAGGGATCATGCACTTCGACGGGACAAGCGGGACGACGCAGGGCATCCTGCTTGCCGACTGGTTCAAGAGCATCGTGACCGGCCGGAACCTGCCGGTCGATCTCGCGGCGCAGGCGCAAGGCAGCCGGTTCCGGCAACAGTATTGCCCTGGCGCCGCGGCGTGGCTGTGCCGGCCGGCGGAGTTGCCGGCAACCGACCTGACCTGGGCGTTCGAACCCCAGTAGGCCGCTTCGGCGAAGCGATGGCAGCGACGAGGCCCCGGAGCGATCCGGGGCCTCGCCTCGTTGGTTCTCGGGCGCATTCCCCGGCGCTAGCCGGTCGCGCGCGACGTGACCGTGCCGCCGATGATTGTGGCGACGCAAGCCCCGGTGGAGACGTCCCAGGCGGCGATGTCGGCGCGGAGGCCAATGGCGATGCGTCCACGATCGGCAAGGCCGAGGACTCGCGCAGGGGTCGTGGCGGCCATCGCGAAGGCTTCGTCGTCGGTGATGCGCTGGTCGGGAAGCGTGCGGACGATGCGCAGGTGCGCGCCGATCGGGCCGACGCTGCCGGAGATGGTGGGCGTGGGGTTGCCGTCGGAATCGGCGAGGCGCGCCACGCCGTCACGCAGGATCATGGGCGGATCGCCGTAGGTGCCCGACCGATACACGCCTTCGGGCAGGCCTGCTTGGGGGACGTTGTCAGTGACGAGGGCGACGCGGTCGGGCCCGCAGGCACGGATCGCCGCGGCGAGGGCGCCGGGGTGGACGTGGTGGCCGTCGGCGATCAACTCTGCGACGACAGCGGGGTTGGCGAGGACAGCGCCGATGATGCCCGGGTCACGGTGCGAGAACGGACGCATGGCGTTGAAGGTGTGCGTGGCCTTCGTGGCGCCGGCACGGATGCCTTCGGAGGCTTGCTCAAACGTCGCGTCCGAGTGGCCGAGGGAGGCGACAACGCCGCGATCGACCATGCGTTCGATCAACGCGAGGGCACCCGGAAGTTCGGGGGCGACGGTCATCATGCGGACGCAACCGCCACCGGCGTCGAGGAGGCGGTCGAGGTCGTCGCGCGATGGCGCGCGAAAGCTTTCCGCGGGCAAGGCGCCCTTTCTGCGCACATTCAGGAACGGACCTTCGATGTGGAGGCCGACGACAGTTGCCGTGGCGGCGTCGCGCGGGGTTCCAAGCCATCGGGCGTACCGTGCGACCTGCGCCACGAGTTCATCCCAGGGCAGGGCGATCGTGGCGAGGGTGCCGGTCGTTCCGGTCGATGCCCGGTGCGCGGCGAAGTGGGCAAGCCCTTCCTCATCGGTGGTAGCGAGGTCAATGCCGCCGCCGCCATGCACGTGCAGGTCAATTGCGCCCGGCGCGAGGAGATGAGGACGGAGGTCGACGATGCGCGTCTGCTCTGGGAGCGCCTCGCCGACACGGATGGCGCCGCGGATGCGGCCGTCGGCGACGGTGATGCCGATGGTGCCAGAGGGTGAACCGACGACTGCGCCGCCCAAGATGGCGAGGGTCATCGAGGCAGGGGCGCAGAAACGACGGGCGGCGTGGCGGTGGTCATGGTGGCGTCGGGTGCGTGTGGTGCTGCGTTCGCCGCGTGCGCGTCAGCATACCCGCCTCGCCGTCTTCGAGACTGAGGGTGGCTACGATAGCAACGCGCGTGCTGCGGTGGTGATGTTCGCCGCGGTGAGACCGTACTTCTCGAGGAGCGCCTCGGGCGTGCCGGATTCCGCGAAGCGGTCTCCG
>CAILQO010000322.1 GCA_903836285.1 uncultured Chloroflexota bacterium | reverse complement strand
TGATTTCTCCCTCGCGGGAGGCACGGACTTCCTTCGCGCCGATGCCCACTATGACGGTGGCGTCACTGGGCTCATGAAGATCGCGCACGCCGCCGAGGGCCTTGGCATGGACGTGGAGATCCACGCACCGACGCCTGAACACCGGCACTGCATGGCGTCGATTCGGAACACGAACTATTACGAGTTGGGGCTAGTTCATCCCAAGATCAAGACAACCCGCCCGCCAGTCTACGTGGACTACTCCGACGACCTGGAAGCAGTCGATCGTCACGGTCACGTGCCGGTCCCGCAGGGACCTGGTTTGGGCGTATCCATTGACTGGGACTGGGTTCACCGGCACGAGACCGGACGTGTGTCCTACCCCTGAGGCGACGTGGTACGGCGCGAAGGATTGCGCTTGGCGAGGGAGTGATCAATGGCGGAACGATTGCGCTTCGGCATCCTCGGGACTGGCGGGATGAGCCATGGCCATGCGCGGGCAATCCTTGAGCGCGACGATGCCACGCTCGTCGCGATCGCGGACCCGAGCGACCGTGCCATGGACAGCCTTGTGTCACGAGTTGTGCCAGCTGGTTTGGATCCCCCTGCTCGCTTCCACGACCTCGATGCGCTCGTCTCCCATGGCATCGACGCGCTGGTGATCGTGACGCCCCATACCCAGCATGCGGGCCAGATCGCACGCGCGCTTGTTTCCGGCATCCACGTGCTCTGCGAGAAGCCGTTGGCGACGACCGCCGCGGACGCGAGACGGTCCATGGATCTTGCGTCGGCGCACGAGCGTGTCCTTGCCATCGGATACCAGCGCCATGGGCAAGCGCAGTTTCGGCAGGCGCGCGAACTCGTCACGTCGGGCGCGTTGGGCGATATCCGGCTCATCTCCGTGTTGATCGCACAGGACTGTCTCGAGAACTTCATCCCCGGGTCATCGTGGCGTGCGGACCCGGCGCTTTCAGGCGGCGGGCATTTCATCGACACCGGTAGCCACATCGTCGACCAAATGCTGTGGATTAGCGACCTCGAACCGGAGCGGGTGTACGCCGAAATCGACAACTTCGGCACCGACGTGGACGTGATCACGGCGGCGTCGATCAAGTTCACCAACGGCGCACGGGCCTCATTCGCGGCGACGAGTCTGTCAGGCGAGTCGTGGCGGGAAGAGCTGACGTTTTACGGAACGAAGGGGACGATGCGCCTTGGGCGGGCGGACGGGTTGAGCTACCAGCTCAAGGGTGGTGACCGGATCTTCCCGCGCGCTGCCACGGCGCCGGATGTTCGGCCGATAGACGACTTCGTTGAGGTGATCCATGGACGTCGCCCCGAGCCCCAGGCGCCTTCGATTTGCGGCTTGCGCGTTGCGCAGGTGACCGAGGCGGCGTACCGGTCGGCGACGTCGGGCCGACCGGAACCGGTGGGGTAACGATTCTCCTCGCTTGGGATCGCAGCCTCCCCGTCCGCGATCCCAGCCGCGGTTACGTTAGGACCTGACGGTGATCCCGAGTTCGGCAGCCTTGGCATGCAGGAACTCACTGATTGGCCCAAGTTCCTCCGTCGTGCAATGTTCCACGACCAACGGTGCCTCGGGGTCGAGCGCCTCGATCCGGGGAAGGAACGTGTCCCAGTCGAGCAGGCCGGTGCCGGCGGCACACTCTGAGAGGTGAAGGACGAGCCGGTCCTCGATCTGGACGTCCTTGGCATGGCCGCCAATGATGAACTCACCCAGGACGTTGGCCATGTGCGCGATTGCTGGCCCAGAGTCGTAGACCGTCTCGCGAGTGATCCAGTTGACAGGGTCGAGGTCGCAACGGACGAATGGCGAGTCGACGGCGCGCAGGACCTCGGCCATCGTCTCAGCGCTGTCAAGGGTCACGAGCACGTGCCCCTCCATGCCGATGTACGTCTCGCACTCCTCGGCGACCGGAGCCACTTCGCGCAGGCTCTTGACAAGTTGGTCGCGGGCCTGCTGCGTCCAGTTGTAGGGGTGCGGAAACCACGCGCCCCTCGGGTTGAGCGAACCCGGTCCGGTATGTGTGCCACGACATCCAAGTTCCTTCGTGAGCCGGACGGCGGCGGCGAGGGTCTTCGCGGCTCCAGTCCGGATTGCCTCGTCAGGGTGGATGAGCGGTGGGCGGTAGCCGATCGCTTGGTACATCCGCAGGCCGTGATCGGCGAGGAGGTCGCGCACGCGATTGGCTCGAGCCGGCGCGGTGGTAAATGGGTCGTCGGTGAATCTCGTGAAGCAGCCGGAGTAGCCGAGGCCCTTGATTCGTACCGCCATCTCCGTGGTGAAGTCGTCCATTGACGAAGGCAGGAATGCACCGCTCATCCCGAATCGCATCGAGCCTGTCCTCTCCACGCGGTCGGATCGCCGCGTCGCAATGGAGGGTACGTGCAGCGATTCGGTCGCTGGCCACTCGCGGTGGGTGCGACATCACGCGCGGGCGGTCGAGGGCCGATCTCCTGCGCGCTTGCGCGGGGCAGCGCGCGCAGATAGGATCGAAATGAGGGCCATCTCGCTCGCACCGGCACGGGTCGGCCCTGAAACCGCACACGCGCCACGGGGGCGGGCGGGTGTGGCGGTGGCGGTCGCGGAGGGCCGGGGCTCGCGACCAATCGACGCGACAAAGGCTGCTCCCGTTGCCATCAGGGGAGGCGCCGATGATCCCGGCGGCATTCGATTACTTGGCTCCGGCATCGCTCGACGAGGCCATCGACCTGCTGGCTCGTCACGGGCCCGATGCGAAGATCCTCTCTGGGGGGATGAGTCTCATCCCGGCGATGAAGATCCGGCTCGCGGAGCCGGCGGTCATCGTTGACATCAACGGCATTCCCGACTTTGAGTACCTCCGTGAGGAGGGCGGTCAGCTGCACATCGGGGCGATGACCCGGGAATCGGCGTTCGAGCAATCCGGCCTGGTTCGGCACGGCTACCCAATCTTGTTCGAGACCGCGAAGGTGATCGCCGACCCGCTCGTCCGCAACCGTGCGACTATCGGTGGGAACATCGCGCACGCTGACCCAGCGAACGACCATCCGGCCACCATGCTGGCCGTCGGCGCGACGATCGTGGCACGTGGACCAAATGGAACGCGTGAGATTGCCGCGGACGACTTCTTCAACGGGTTCTTCTCCACCGCTCTTGAGGATGGGGAGATGGTGACTGAGATCCGCGTCCCCGCGCCCACAGCTCGAACCGGCAGCACGTACCTCAAGTTCGAGCGGAAGGTCGGTGACTACGCGATTGCGGCGGTCGCGGTGAACCTTGAGGTGGATGAGGCTGGCCATTGCACCTCCGCGCGGATTGGCCTGACGAACGTAAGTGATGTCCCGATGCGCGCACGAAATGCCGAGTCGGCGCTGATCGGTCACGCGGTGAACGCCAAGAGCATTGAGGCCGCGTCACGCGAGGCGGCGGCCGAGTGCGACCCGAAGGCCGACTTGCGTGGGCCGGTCGAGTACAAGCGTGACCTCGTGCGCGTGCTTGCCGGGCGTGCCATCGGTCGGGCGGTTGCCCGGGCCCAGGGGAGGACACACTGATGTCGTTGCGTGAGATCCACTTGACAGTCAACGGCGAGGCGCGGACGGCGACCGTCGAGAACCGACTGCTTCTCGTGCATTGCATCCGCGAGAACTTGGGCCTGACTGGTACGCACGTCGGGTGCGAGACCTCTCACTGCGGTGCCTGCACGATTCACGTCGAGGGCACGCCAGTGAAGTCCTGCACGATGTTTGCTGTGCAGGCCGACGGCAAGTCCATCACCACCGTGGAAGGGCTTGCCGGCCCGGACGGAATCAGCCCGGTGCAGGAGGGGTTCTGGGAGGAGCACGGCCTGCAATGCGGGTTCTGTACCCCGGGCATGATGATGACTGCGACGGCGCTCGTGCGCGTCGAGGAGGAGCCGTCCGAGGCCGAGATCCGCGAGGCCATCTCTGGCAACCTGTGCCGTTGCACTGGCTACGTAAATATCGTTCGGGCGATCCAGTTCGCGCACCGCAAGATCCACTCCCCGGCGCCGGTGCCGGTGATGGCGCACGAGGGAGGTGAGTGACATGGTGACGACCAGGACAACCCCGGAAGTTGGGGGCATGGGCCACTCGCCCCGGCGCAAGGAAGACCCCCGGTTCATTCAAGGCAAGGGCAACTACATCGAGGACATCAAGCTTCCCGGCATGCTCTGGATGGACATCGTCCGGAGCCCGTACGCCCATGCCCGCATCGTGAGTATCGACGCGTCGAAGGCGCTTGCCATCCCAGGGGTCCTCGCTGTCATCACCGGGAAAGATCTGGAGAAGTACGGCCTCCACTGGATGCCGACGCTGATGTCGGACACGCAAATGGTCCTGCCGACCGACACCGTGAAGTACCAGGCCCAAGAGGTCTGCGCGGTGATTGCGACCGAGCGGTACATCGCCGCCGACGCCATTCAGGCGGTCGAGGTGGAGTACGAGGAGTTGCCGGTTGTCGTCGACCCATTCAAGGCGATGGAGCCGGGGGCAACTCTCGTCCGACCGGACAAGGGCAAGGACACCAACCACATCTGGCACTGGGAGGTTGGGGACCCGGACGCCACCGACGCGATCCTAAAGGCGTCGGACCTCGTCGTAAAGCAAGATGTGTACATCCCACGGATCCATGTTGCCTCGATCGAGACCTGCGGGTGCGTGGCGTCCTTCGACAAGGTCGAGGGCAAGCTCACCGTATGGATGACGACGCAGGCACCCCATGCGATCCGGACGGTGCTGGCCCTCGTCGCCGGACACGTCGGCCTCTCGGAAGAGCGAATCCGCGTGATCTCGCCCGACATCGGGGGAGGCTTCGGCGGGAAGGTCCCGGTTTATCCCGGGTACGTCATCGCCATCGCGGCGTCGGTCCTGATCGGCAAGCCGGTCAAATGGATCGAGGACCGGATGGAGAACCTGCAGGCGGACTCGTTCGCCCGTGACTATCACACTACGGCCGAACTCGGCGTGAACCGGGATGGCACTTTGACGGCGCTTCGCGTTAAGACCTTGGCCGACCATGGCTACGCCGACTCCGCGGCGAACCCCTCGAAGTTCCCCGCGGGCCTCTACCACATCTGCACCGGGTCGTACGACCTGAAAGGCGCGCACGTCGAGGTCGACGGCGTCTATACCAACAAGCCGCCGGGGGGCGTGGCGTACCGATGCTCCTTCCGCGTGACTGAAGCAGTCCACACCATTGAGCGCATGGTCGACATTGCGGCGCATGAAATTGGGATGGACCCGGCGGCGTTGCGAATGAAGAACTTCATCGAAGAGGACCAGTTCCCCTACAAGTCCGTGCTTGGGTGGGAGTACGACAGCGGCAACTACCACGCGGCGTTGCGCAAGGCGATGGACATCATCGGCTACGAGGATTTGCGCAAGGAACAGCTCGAGAAGCGCGCCAAGGGCGAGTTGATGGGCATTGGGATCTCGTCGTTCACCGAGATCGTCGGTGCCGGCCCGTCGCGCGACTTCGACATCCTCGGCATCAAGATGTTCGACTCCGCCGAGATCCGCGTCCACCCCACGGGCAAGGCGATTGCGCGCTTCGGGACGAAGTCACAAGGGCAGGGCCACGAGACGACGTACGCGCAGATCGTCGCGGAGGAACTTGGCATCCCCATGTCGCAGGTGCAGGTCGAGGAAGGCGATACTGACACGGCGCCGTATGGTCTTGGCACGTACGCCAGCCGGTCGACCCCGACTGCCGGGGCCGCCGCGGCGATGGCCGCGCGAAAGATCCGCGACAAGGCACGGAAAATCGCCGCGTACCTACTCGAGGCCGACGAGGAGGACCTTGAGTGGGAGCCGGGCAAGTTTTCTGTCCGCGGGAACCCGGACGCTGTCAAGACGATCCAAGAGATCGCGTTTGCGGCGTACACCAACCATCCGCAAGGGATGGAGGCAGGCCTCGAGGCGACTCACTACTACGACCCGCCAAACCTGACGTATCCGTTTGGGTCGTACATCTGTGTCGTTGACATCGATAAGGGCACCGGGCAGGTGACCATTCGGCGCTTCGTTGCCATCGATGACTGCGGCAACATCATCAATCCTAAGATCGTCGAGGGGCAGGTGCACGGTGGTTTGACGATGGGTCTGGCACCCTCCCTGTACGAGGAAATTTCCTACGACGAGGCAGGCAACTGCTTGGGTGGCAGCTTCGTGGACTACCTGGTTCCAACCGCCGTTGAGTCGCCCCACTGGGAAACCGGCCACACCATCACCCCGTCGCCGCACCATCCAATAGGCGCGAAGGGTGTCGGGGAGAGCCCAACGGTCGGTGCCCCGCCAGCAATTGCGAACGCCGTGGTCGATGCCCTATGGCATCTCGGCGTGCGTCACATTGACATCCCGATGACTCCGGCGCGCGTCTGGAAGGTTCTGCGCGACCACGGGGTCGAGGGGTAGGTGACCGCCTCACCCGACCCGGGAGCCAATCGTCCCCCCTCTCCCGCACGTAGGTCGCGAGAGAGGGGGGACACTGCCCTCGCCTTCGACACGGTGTGGTCGCGGGCAGTCGAGTTGTCCGCGGAGGGTCTGCCCTACGCCCTTGCGACGGTCGTGCGAGCGTCTCGGCCTGCCTCGTGCCGTGCTGGGGATAGGGCGATCGTGCACGCAAATGGGCGTCTGGAAGGTTGGGTCGGCGGGAGCTGCGCCCAACCGACGATCGTCGCCGAAGCACTTGCGTCACTTGGCGACGGCGAGCCTCGACTGGTCGCAGTCACCCCGCACCATGACTTTCCGGCCCGTGACGGCATGGCGGTTCACGCGATGACCTGCGTCAGCGGTGGTGAGATTGAAGTGTTCGTCGAACCGGTGTTGCCCCCGCCGCAACTGGTCGTGTGCGGGGCCTCGCCAGTGGCGGTCGCGCTCGTGGCGATCGGTGCGGCGACCGGCTTCGAGGTGGTCGCGGTTGATCCGGATGCGACACCGGACCGGTTCCCTGCGGCCACGCACACTATCCCGTCCCTCCAGATCACGGAGGGATCACCACTCTCGCTTCCGCGCGAACGACACGTTGTGGCGGCGACGCATGGCCAATGGGATGACGCGGCGATTGAAGGAGCGCTTCGCCTTGCGCCAAGGTACCTCGGCCTTGTTGCGAGCCGGACGCGCTACGAAGCGACCATCGTTGATCTGATCGCGGCGGGCATCGACCGTGTGCAACTGCAAGACGTTCGGAGTCGCCCGGGAATCGACCTTGGGGCAAGGACTCCATCCGAAGTGGCGCTCGGGATCGTGGCAGAGATTGTTGCGTTCCGACGGACAAAAAAGACGACTGGCGGTGAACCGGCAAGCCCACCTAGCACGGTTGGAATCGATACTTTAAAGCCGTCAACTCCATCCGCAAACGTAGGGCTGGTTGAAGATCCGATCTGCGGGATGCTAGTTGACCCACACCTCACGGCGCATTGGCTTGAACACGACGGAACGACGTGGCACTACTGCAACGCAAGATGCCGGCGGATCCACGCGCGGCAGCTTGGGGTAGACCTTCCCGCGCACGCGCCACGCTAAGCGACCGAGTGCGGGTGCGCCAGCGTGACCATGGTTCCGTTGAATCTGTCGTGGTAGAGATCGTTGGGCCCGGTTCGGGCGGATCATCGTCGACGTGGTCCGGCGTGGACCTTGCCCGGGGGCGCTTAGGGACACTCGGTGGGCGTTCCCGAATATCCCTGCCATTGCCGTTCGAACATGTGCCTTCCCGGCGCGGCGTGTTCACTTCGATGCCTGTCAGGCCCTTCCTCCATCTGGTTGCGACCGCCGTTGTCGCGCTCTTTGTGGTCGCGGCGGCGGTTGTTTCGCCCAATCTCGGGACGTTCCTCGCCACGGCGGACGAACCGGCTCCCGCGCCACTGACGTTCCTCTCGTATGGGGTGAGCATTCGTCGGGGCGCGCTTGACGCCGGGGTCGCACGCATGCGATCCGGGGAGACGCGGCGTTTGGTCCTCGGGGCGCTGAACAGTCGCGACGCGGAGTACTACGTCACGCCGCACTCCTCGGACCTTGCGCGCAACTACTTGCTTGATCGCGGTGTAGATCCGAACGCTGTCGAGATTCTTCCCTCGGTCACAAGCGAGTGGGAGGAAGGGCATCGCCTGCGCGACGCGGCAATACGCCTCGGCACCACAAGCGTTGAGGCATACGCGCCAGACTTCCGGGCGAGGCGTACGCGAGGTGTCTTGCACCGAATATTCGAAGGCACTGGCGTCGCCGTGCGGGTCGTTGCGGTTCCTGACGTGGAGGTGCGCCTCGAACGGTGGTGGGAGACGCGCCCGGGGATCAACGTGATCTACAACGAGTACCCGCGCCTCGCCTACTACTGGTTCTTAGGACGGTTGGGCTAAGGCGACCGGTCGGGCGGACGTCGCGTGTGCCAATCAGTGACCGATTGGTACCAGGCCGCAACGGCCACGAGGAGCGGTTCCGACCATGCTGGCCCGACCAGTTGGAGGGCGACCGGGAGTCCGGTCTCGGTGAACCCGCAGGGGACGACAATGGCAGGAAGTCCGGCGACGTTGCCAGCCGCCACGATTGATCGGTAGCCCGGCGGGGCATCCGGAAAGTTGAGGGCTTCCACGTCCAAAGCGCGATCGACAGGCGGGGCACCGTCGGGGCGCGCGATGGTCGCAATGATGTCCACGTCATCAAAGATCCGGGCGAACGCATCCTGCACGAGGCGTCGGCCTCGCAGCGCATCAACGTAGTCGCGAGCGAGAACCTCGCGGGCAGCGAGGAGGGACGCCTTCTGTGTTTGGTCGACGAGGGTCTCGAACTCGGCGCCGTCGATGAGGTCGGCGTGCGCTGCGGCGCCTTCAACCCCGCCGATCAGCGAAACGATGGCGCCGTAGGGGAGGTCGTTCGGAAGCGCGGTCTCAACCCACGTGGCGCCGATGCGTTGCATGTCGGCAAGCGCGCGCCCAAACGCGACCCGCGCGCCCGGAACTGGCGCCTCGGTGAAATCGCTTTCCGCATACCCGATCCGCAACGAGGCAAGCGACCCGACTGGAGGCAGATCTGGCAACCTCGGGCGTCTTCGACCGGGGATCCTGCGCCCGTTGCTTCCACGGGGAACGTAACGGAACGTGGACGCAAGCGTGTCGACGTCGGCTGCGTCCGGCCCGGCGATGGCACGCAAGACGTCGAATGCGTCGAGGGCAGAGCGTGCGAGCGGCCCAATCTTGTCGAGTGTCCATGACAGTGGCATCGCGCCGGCGCGTGATACGAGGCCGAGGGTCGGGCGCAGGCCAGTCACACCACAAAAGGCTGCCGGAGTGACGATCGAGCCGCTTGTCTCGGAGCCGAGTGCGAACGGCAACACGCCCGTGGCGACGGCCGCTCCAGACCCACTCGACGACCCTCCGGCCCAGTGGTTGGTATTCCACGGCGTACGCGCCGCTCCGGTCGCGGAGGCGCCGGGGTATCGGTAGCCCCATCCACCCGCAAGCTCGATCGTTGCAAGCTTTGCGACTAGCACGGCTCCGGCGGCGCCGAGGCGACGGACCACCGTGGCGTCCTGGGCCTCGAGCCGGTCGCGGTAAGCGGGCACCCCCCACGTGGTAGGGGCGCCGCGGACGGCGAACAGGTCCTTCGCGCCCCACGGGATTCCGGCGAGACGCCCGGATGCTTTGCGATCGATGAGCGTTGCGGCCCGAGCTGCCTCGCGACGGGCTCGATCGGGGAGGATTGTGGCGACGGCGAGTAGGGCGGAACCATGCGTGCCCAGCCCCTCTAGGGTCTCGTGCGCCAACTCATTGGGCGAGACCTCGCGAAGGTCGAGTAGCGCGCGCAATTCGCCGATCGTCGCGTACCGCAGGCGCGCATCCATTTGGGTATAGCCTCGGTTGGTGGGACTGCAGGTCTAGCGAGGCGCGCCGCCCGGGGTGTTGGCCGGAACGAGTTTGAGGGCGCGAATCGCGTCGGCGTGGCGACGGAATACGTGCCGGAGGTCGGCGCGTGAGACGGTCGGATGGTCGGACGGGGCGCGACCCGCCGCTTGTGCGGCTCGAACCGTTTCAAGCAACGCATCGAACGGCGCACCCAGCTCCATCATGACGTCCGACGAGTGTCCTACGCGCATGAACCAAGACGCACCACGGCGCACTGCCTGCCCCATTTCACCATCCGGGTCGTCGAGGTCGGCACCGTCGCCGATATGCACCACCGGGATCGGGTGATCTGTTTGGGCAGCGACAGTGCCTGCACGACGGTCTCGCCGGTGCCTCGGGGCGAACACAAAGTCAGGTGATGGGTCGTCCTCGCGGATACGCGAAAAGTGCCGGGTACCCACCAAGATGCGTCCGTTGCCAGCGGATTCCCTCGCCGCCGCGATGAGTGCGTGGCTAGTTTCAGGTTGGTTCAGCGGGCCGGGCGGGAGGTCAACGACGAGCGCGAACGGCGACTGGACGATCGAGGCAACCCACCCAGACGTATGTGCCACGCGATTTGCGAGGTGCGTGGCGTCGCCAAATCCACGCGCGTCGGTGCGGATACTGCGCCACGCGTCGCGAGGTGTGCACACCCGTACGAACGGAACCAGTCCAGAATCAGTCACCGCTGCCATCATGTCGGCGAGGTTGGCGACGGGGAAACTCGCGCGGTCAACCTCGGAGCTGAGCGCGAGATCGACGGCAATGGCATCCAATCCGGCGTCGGACGCCCGCTGAAGGACATGACTGAGACTGCTCGCCGTTTGGGCACCGCCGACTTCAACCCCCAGAAGTACCCCTGTGAGAGAAACCCCTCGAAGGAGATGCCCATCGTTGGCAGGTCGCCCCGCCAGTGTGAAGTGGGTTCCACTGATGCCGAGCGCGGGCATGTTCACGGTCGCCATCCATGCGGCGTCGGCGGATCAAGATCAATCGCTAACTGACCGTGTGGGGCGCAGGGGCCAAGCGAGAGCGGGGGGATCGAAGCCGCGTGACCGCGCGATGCAGGATTGGGTCGTCGGAAGCTAATCCAATCCCGAGAAGGAGGGCGCCTGTCCCCCCGATCACCAGCCATGTCAATGGTTCCACGCCTACCCAAACGAGTGTTGCGTTACCCGGGCGCATTCGTTGACCGGTGATTATTGGCACCACCGCGACGGTGACCGGGCGGCGACGCTCCGGATTGTGGCGAGAGCTCGAGGACCCGAAGTGCGTTCGAGGTCGTGACGTCGCGCAGGTCTGACTCCGTAATGCCGGGAATCGTTCGGTACGCCTCGCCGATGACAGTTGCCGTCGATGGGTCAACTCTGCGCTCAATCGAGATCCCACCGATTGCGATGGTGGCAATGCAGAGGTCAATTAGGCCTTGCCTGAGGAAGCCCCGGATGGTGGCCTCCCAGATGCCGACGGCACCCTCAGCGCCTGTGGACGGGGCCGAGACGACGACGGAAAAGCCGAGCGACGCCGCGGCGAGGAGGGCGTCTGGGCTACGAGTCCCAGGTGCAAGGACCAACTTTGATCGATCTCCGCCAGAGGCCTCAAACCGCAGTGCGACCGCCCCCAGATCCGCCGCCGGTGGTGCATCAAGAAAGGTCGCTACCCCGGTCGCCCCCGCAGTTATCCCCGCGGCGTCAATGAGTGCCCCGTCAGCTCGGTCGATCGTCGGTGAGGCAAGCGTGATGCGGATGGCGCCGGCCCGAATGGCGGCGTCGTTCAGGGAGTCGCCGGCGACGCCTGCAGCCCGCTCAGACATGAGGGGTACGCCACGAAAGAGATCGCCGGCAATCGCGGCCATTCCGCTTCCGATTTCGAACGCAAACCACTCAGCGAGGAACTCGGCGGAGCGATCTTCAACGCGTGCGAGCCGGATTGGAGGCGCATGCGCCCCAGTGCAGGCGACGACCGCCATGCCGGTCGACGCCGAAACATCGTGCAATCGCATCGGGTCACGCCCGGCGCCCGGAGGGGTCGCATCGACGATCAGGCCTACTCCGCGCCTGGCGATCGATGACACGAGCTGACACAGGTCATTCCCCGCAGTTCGTGCCGCCTCAAGGCGGAATTCAGAAGTCAGGTCGATTTCTGGGTCACGGTCACTGATCGGTCGCCAGTCTGGCGCGAGATGGCCAAAGCCGGCGACGGCGCCCGTGATTGCGTGCACGGCGATGTCGCCTGTGACGGTGCGGACTTGGGCCATGCAACGGTC
>CAILQO010000321.1 GCA_903836285.1 uncultured Chloroflexota bacterium | reverse complement strand
TCCCCAGCAAGAAGGCGCTGGCCGAAATACATGTGATGATCAAGGTCCGAATCGTAGTCTTGGGCCATGATGTCGCGCGAACTTGAGAACGCCGCTATTGCAGCGAACACTGCGACGAACGTCGGCGCAAGAAGTCTTCGCGCGGCGTCGAACGCGAGAGGCATTCGACGTTCACGAACGGGGCGCTCGGCTACGGCCGGTCGCTTGCTAATGACGGGTCCGGTGGCGCTTGTCACGATCGCAGAGGTCTGCCCAATCCCCGGCTCGCAGGCGACACCCCAGCTACACGACAGTCCGTTACGTGATCGCGCAGCACGGGTGCGATTTGACCGTCAGCTGGGAGCGAACTCGTGCGCCGACTCCAGGGCGCGTCGAAGCAGGTCGACGGCAGCCTGAATGTCGATCACTGAAGCCAGCTCGTTTACCGTATGCACATACCGCACCGGCACGCTATACGTGATCGTCGGGCGACTGCCATGCACTCGTTGGAGCATCCCCGCGTCTGTGCCTCCCGCCGGGAGGATCTCCAGCTGGTACGGGATGTCATAGCGTGAAGCAATGTCGCGGCTCCACCGCACGAGACGATGGTCGCTCAGGCTCGAGCCGTCAGCGACCTTGATCGCGACGCCCTTGCCGATGGCGCTCACTTGGTGCTCTTCGCTCCCGCCCGGGATGTCGACCGCCAAGGTGACGTCAAGTGCGATGGCGATGTCCGGGTGCCAATCGTGTGCGATTGCCTGTGCACCCCGAAGCCCGACCTCCTCTTGAACCGTCGCCACTGCGACGATTTCCACGGCGTGGTCGCCGAGGGCACGCATCGCTTCAAGAATCACGAACACGCACGCCCGATCGTCCAGTGCCTTCCCGGACACGTGGTTGCCGATGCGGGCGAAGGAGCGGCTCAGGGTGACCATGTCCCCAACTTCGACCTTTGCCGTGACCGCTTCGGCCGGGAGCCCGAGGTCCACGAATAGGTCATCGACTTTCGGGGCCTTCGGCTCTTCGCCCCGCATCAGGTGAATCGGCTTGCCTTGGGGCATTAGGAGGCCATGGAGGCGTTCGCCGTCGCGGGTGTGCACGTCAACCCGCTGCGCCACGAGGTTCCGGGCGTCGAACCCGCCGACCGGGTGAAGGCGCAGGAAGCCCTTGCCATCGACGTGGCGTACGAGAAAGCCGATCTCGTCCATGTGCGCCGCCACGAGCACACGTACCGGCTTGTGGTTTGGAACACTGCCGCGCGGATGGCGAACACCGATTGCGTTCCCGATTGCATCCACGTGCAAGTCGTCCACCAGTGGACGCATCGCATCGAGGATCACGGTGCGGATCGCTTCCTCCCGGGAAGGCACTCCAGGTGTCTCGGACAGGGTCTTGAGGAGGTCGAGGTCCAGTGACAGGGTGTCTCCGTTGTTGATCATGCGGCGAGGATATCCCGTGCGGCGCTGCCTGCGTCCCGTCGTTCGCGCGGCACCGTTGGGACAAGGGCCGGACGTGAAGGACTAATTGGGGGGCAGCGCACATCTGATTACCGAGTGAGCGCGAGACGGAGCGAGCGAGGATAGCCTTTTCTCGTTCACGCTTTGGTCCCACTGCTGGTCCCGCTCCATCCCGCAAGTGCCGGAGGGCGCCGCGCTCCCCGTCCCGCGTTCTACCGGCGATGGCGACGGTATCCCCAGTTGACGAGAACGCCCGTCTCAACGAGGTGATCGCGCCAACACCCGGTGCGGTCGCTGTTCGCTCTAGCCGCGACATGCGGTTCATTGCGAGCGTGCTGGTGCTTGGTCTGTTTACCGTCGCCTCGAGGGTCCCGTTCCGCAGCCGCTATCTCTTCGCGTGGGACAGCGCAAACTTTGCGCTTGCCCTTGATAATTACAACGTGGCGTTTCATCAGCCGCAGCCGCCGGGCTACCCCCTCTACGTCGGCGCGGCGTGGCTAGTACGAGCTGCATTCGGAACTGACGCCAACACGAGCTACGTAGCGCTCAGCATCGGTGCGAGTGCGGTCGCCGTCATGCTGATCGCTCTCGTTGGTGCGCGCCTCTTCGACCGAGGGACAGGCCTCCTCGGCGCCATGGTTCTGGCCACCTCACCCCTGTTCTGGGGCCAAGGCGAGGTCGCCTACCCGTACGCGTTCCTTGCTGGCTTCGGCACCGCCGCCGCCTGGGTCGCCCTGCGCCTCGCTCAGGGAGGGCCCAACACGACCGTATGGGCGATTGGTGGCGCCGTCCTTCTCGCCATCGGTTCGGGGTTCCGCAGCGAGATTGCGCCGTTCCTTACGCCGCTCTGGGCGTGGGGGGTCCTTGCCCCGCCATCCAGCTGGCGACAGCGCGCGATTACTGTCGGGTGGTCGGCTATCGCGGCGCTAACGGCTGTGGTCGCGTGGTACGCCCCGATGGTGGCGCTCACCGGCGGCGCCGACGCCTACGCCACAGCCACTGGCGGCTACTACGCGTACTTCATCAAGGCCACCTCCGGCGCGGGCAAGCAGCTCTTGGGCGTTCTCGAAAACCTCCGAGCGTTCGTCAACTACCTGTACGCCGGTATTGGCCCGGGAATCTTCGTTGTCACGCTCGACCTCGGCACACGATTCCGGCCAACCCGCCTCATTGCCGACCGCACGAGCCGCGTCGTTGCTCTCTGGATGGCCCCACCTGCCGCTTTCTACCTCCTGGTCCACCTCGGCAACCCCGGTTACGTGCTCACCCTACTTCCGGCGCTCGCCCTTCTGGTTGCTGCCGGCTCACGTGACCTCGTGTCCGACGCCGCGACCGCGCTCACAACGCTCAGGCGTGCCCCGAGTCCCGCATCACCGATCACCGGCCGCACCACCGTGGCACTCGTGGGCGCCATCGCCCTGGTAAATGGGACGCTATTCGTTGTCGGCCCTGGCGAGGGGCGCCGACGTGAGATCGCCGCCATCGACGCACACTTCGAGCGGGTGCTCAGCGTGATCCGATCGGACTATCCCGCGGCGACTTCGATCGTCGTGGCGTACGACCGCTCACGCCAGTACCGGTACGAGCTGCCCGCCTGGCGCCACGAGCTACTCTTCGACGTCGCGGTTGCTGGAGCGGTCACCGACACCAATCGCTATTGGGAGTGGCGCCGGCGATTCGTCGTGCCCAATGGGGTCGAGTGGATTGTCTTCCCAGACCTCGGCGAGAACCGTGCCGAAGCTGTCGGGCGCGTGATCCCACGTGACCTCGGTGGCGGCGAAGTGATCTGGGTCGCCGCCGTCCGTGGCGGAGAAGAAGTGACGTGGGGCTATCGCCACGCCGCGGTTACTCGC
>CAILQO010000320.1 GCA_903836285.1 uncultured Chloroflexota bacterium | reverse complement strand
GACCTGCCGGCCGACGACCTCGCGCACCTCGATGCGGTGTCGGCGCCCGTCTACCGCACGGTGACGTAGACGCGGCGAGAGATTCCATGGTCTGCGGGCATCTCCTTGCCCGCAGGGGTGGTGCCGTCGGGCGCTGGCCAAAGCCGGGCGCCCCCGTGCACCGTCTGGCCCCCTCCCCCGCCGAGCGGGAGAGGGGAGTCCGGTCGGTGCACGGGATGACGGTCGGGTCAGTCGCGTGCGCCAACTTGACGCATGATATTGCGCTAGCGGTTCTATGGGGCTATGATTGCCATGTCGGTGCCACAATGGCGATTCCTGTGCGGGTGCCATGCCGGTTCGACAAGGAGTTGCCCATGTTTGGCAAGTGGTTCAAGTCGACGGGGTCGTCGGGGGACTCGACGATCCGCGACCGGTCCGGGCGCATCGTCGAGACGTCGTCGACGTTCGGCGGCAGCACGACCTACCGTGATGGCGCCGGCCAGATCACCGGGTCGTCAAGCACGTTCGGCAACTCGACGACCTTCTACGACCGGTCGGGCCAGATCACTGGGTCGGCCGATCGTGGCTACGGCGGCAGCACGACCTACCGTGACCGGTCAGGCCAGATCACCGGGTGGTCAAGCCCGGCCGGCAGCGGCACGAACTACTCCGACCGGTCCGGCCAGAATGGCGGGTGGTCGTCGCAGACCGCCGGCGGCGGCACAACCTTCTACGACCGGAGCGGCCAGATCAAGGGCACCAAGAACCGCTGGTAGCCCCGGCAACGCCACGGCGGGCGGGGGGCGCCGTTGCCTACCCACCCGCCGCGAGGCGGCACGGTCGCGGTTCATGCCCGCGCCTAGGCTTGGGCCGCCCGAGTGGTGACCGCGGCGGCACCCGCTCGCACCGTGGCGGCGAGGGACGTGATCGCCGTCACCACGGCACCCGCGGGTCGGACGTGCCGACGTGCGCCGGCGCGGGCCACCCAGCGGCGGCGCGCCTCCGCCTCCGCCGCAACCGTGGAGGCCAGGTCGCGCTCTGCCCCGGCGAGGGACGCCTCAAGCGTCGCCACCTCAAGGCGCGCGGCTTCAAGGCGGGCCCGCGCCTCGAAAGTCCGGCGCCGGGCATGGTCGGTCGCGCGCCGCGCGTCCTCGTACAACCCCTGCAGGATTCCCATCGCGTTCCTCCTTGTTGGGCACACCCACGTCGGGCGTGCCCCCTCACCTATCTCGACGGCGCACGCCTGCGGGCCGTGAGCGGCGACCTGCGTCGTCGCGCACAACATCAGCCGTTCGTCGCGAGTGGTCCCCACGCCTGCACGTCGTGCCAGGCGATCAGCTCAGGACGGTCGACCTCCCGAAGCGGGTCCGTCCGGATCGCCTCCCATCGCTCCGACGGCCCGATATCGAGCGACGGCCGCAGGGTTGTCGGGACGAACCCGTCTGCCTTCGGACGCCGGATCTCGCGTTGCACCTCCACCCCAATGCGCGGGCGGCGCCGCGGGAAGTCGTCCAGTGGGATGAGCGGCACCGTGCCGGTCTCCTCGGCCACGCGACGGTGCATGACGGCGAGGATGCGGCTGAAGAGCGCGATGCGATGCTCGTCCTTGTTGGGAACCCGAACCCCACCAACCGTCGCAAACGACGACACACCCTCGCGCAACGGCTCGTACGACACCGACGTGACCCCGAGGGTGCGGATCGCCCGGTACATCTCGTCAAGAATGTCCGGGTCGAATAGTTCGTGGCTGCCCGGGGCGACCCCCGGCACGCCGTACAACCACTCGACCTCGGCATGGTTGGCCGGTTCGACGACACGGTCCATGCCCCACCGGCCGACATGGCCGGACTGGTCGCCGCGCAACAGGTTCGCCACGGCGGCGACCGGTTGGCGGTTTAGGCGGATGACAATGCTGCCGTGCGGGCCGAACTTGCCGATCCAGTGGGCGTACTGACGCACGCGAGGATGAATCGTTGCGGCGTCAAAGGTGCGCACCGCGTCCGGCGAGATGGTCGACGGGTGCGGGACGTACTCGCTCGGGACAACTTGCGTCGACTGCTTGGCGCGGATCGGGTAAAAGCGACCCGCCTCGAACGGTGCAAGGGCGGACGCGTCCCGGAACGCCAGCTGCTGCGTGATGAGCCGGTTGGCGATGGGGGCAAGCGTCGTAACCATGGTGTTCCTCCTTGAACACGCGCGGTGCATCCCACGCGGATGGCACATGTGGTGCGGGCGTGACGCCCGTGCGGGATGCCCGGGGAGGGAGGCAACCCTCCACTCCCCCGGGCAGGTGGGCCGCGACCGGACGCCGCAGGCCGGGGGGAAGCCCGTGCCTTTCGGCGTGGATCGCGACCGGTTCACCCGAGGGAGGGCGGGTAGGCCCGGCTCCCTCGAGTGCGCGACGCTAGCGGCGCCGACGTGGCGCGCCGCGTCGCTCCGACGGGTCATCGCTGCGGCGTCGGCGATCGGCCCGGGCATCACGCCCGCGACGATCATCCGACGACGGTGAGGCCGCCGGGACGATGCCCATGCGCCGTAGGTCCGACCAGGCCACGAACTGTGGCTGCTCGTGCCGCGGCAACATGCGCGGTTCGATTGGCTCCCACCGCTCGGACGGCCCGAGATCGAGCGACGGCTGAAGGGTCTTCGGGACGAACCCGTCGGCCTTCGGACGCCGAATCTCGCGTTGGACATTGACCCCGATGCGCGGGCGGCGCCGCGGGAACGTGTCCTCCGGAACGAGGGGTGCCGTGCCGGTCTCCTCGGCCACGCGACCGTGCATGACCTTGAGGATCCGGCTGAAGAGGGCGATGCGATGCTCGTCTTTGTTCTCGACGAACGCGCTGATACCGTGGCTGAGCGACGAATCTCGCTCGCGAAGCGGCTCATACGACACCGAAGTGATGCCGAGGCCGCGGATGGCGCGGTAGATCTCGTCCTGAACGGCCG
>CAILQO010000319.1 GCA_903836285.1 uncultured Chloroflexota bacterium | reverse complement strand
TCTTGCTGGCGGAGGTGCCTTCCTTGCTGGGCGCAATGGATTGTCTGGAGGCGCCCATCGCAACCCGGTCGTAAGGTCCACATCATCAGCGCGGTCGGGGCCTCGGGTACCGTGAGCGCGATGTCCACGACCGGAACCGACCCACTCGCCTTCGACTGGCACCTGCACACCACCGCCTCAGACGGTCGCGCCACCGCCACCGAGATGGACGCAATGGCCCGGTCGCTGGGTCGGCGCATCGGCACCAGCGAACACGTCCTGATGGACAACCGGCGCCTGCGCACCGTCACCCAACTGCGGGCGCACGTGCAGTCGGTCCGCGACCTGGGCCTGCCGGTCGGCGCTGAGATCAGCGTTGGCGATCCGACCGACGCGGCGCGTGTTGCCTTCGATTCGGGAGTGTTCACCGACTTTGACTACGTTATCGCCAGCCTCCACCAAGTTGACGTCCCTCAGGGACGCGTCCAGTCCGACCGCTACCTGAACTGGAGGTACGGCCTCTTTCCGCGCTACGTGCCGAATGTCGTCGACCTCGATCGCGCCGCCTACTTCGACACGTGGCTCGCCGCCCTCAACGACACGCTCCGCCGGGTACCGGTCACCATCCTCGGCCACTTTGCGCTTGCCCCCGAACTCGCCCGCCCTGGCGGAGATGTCGAATCTTCGACTGACCCAGGCCTCGACCCGATACCCGACGCCGAAGCCGGCGCCTGGCTCGATGCCACCATCGACCTGTGCGTAACGCACAACGTCGCGATCGAGTTGAACGCGAAGAGCCGCGTGCCCCACGCCGACTTCATTGCCCGAGCCATGCGCCGGGGCGCGCGCTTCACCCTCGGCAGCGACGCGCACAGCCTCGACCGTGCCGGCGACATCGCGTTCGGTCTGGCGGTTGCCCGCACGCAAGCAATCCCTGCGGATCGCTTTCTCACGCCACCTTTGGCCCGCCGGTCCTGAACGTCCCGAAACGTCAATCGCCTACCCTTAAGGCGCGGGGGAACGCTTCTCCCCGCGGGAGGCAAGGCAAATGGCTGACTCTCACCGGTTGACCCGCTACTCCGACGTCTGCGGCGGCACCGACGAATTCAAGCGGATCCTGACAGAAGAAGCGGATCGAGCCGAGACGCCCGACGGTCGCACTGAATTGGTCTCACTTGTCGACGATGGCGCGTACATGCTCGCCCGAATGCAGGTACGCCTCGATGAGTACGAGGCGTTTCGCGAGACGGTCCGCACTGCCCTCGTTGCGCTCGACGCCATCGTTGCCCCGGATATGCCCCTCGCTGCGCGTGAGACAACGTCAGTCCGCGGCTCCCTTGCGAGTCCCGATGCTGATCTCGACGCTCGAGACCTCATCCACCGCGTCGAGGAGGTGCGGCAGGTCGCCAACGATATGGAGGCAGCCTTGCGCCGCCACCAAGAAAGTGCGGTCACGCTCGCGCGTGCGTACGGTGCGATACGCGGGCGTCGCGGGTGGCCCGATGGGCTCGAACCGACCGCTCGACTTGAGGAAGCCGCGACTGCCGTGCCAGCTTGGATTCCCCAAGCATGGTTACCCCCCTCGCCACACCGTGAACACATCGTTACGTCACTGGTGCGTGGGCGGGCGTCGCTACTCAGTGACGCCGAGCTCGACGAATACCCAGTCGGCCCGCAAGGTCGCGAACCGATCGTTCAGTTCGAAGACGGGGGGGTCATGCCGCTTCGGGTGGTTCGCTACGACGAGGCCGTGGAAAACTTTCATCCTCTCGGGCAGCAACCACACCCCCGGGGTCTCCGCTATCGACCGCGTGAGGCAGGTCCGGACGCCCCACCGGCCTAAGCGCTCGGC
>CAILQO010000318.1 GCA_903836285.1 uncultured Chloroflexota bacterium | reverse complement strand
CCTCCCGGTCGTGGTCCGCGGGAAGGCGTGTCTGCCTCCCGGTCGTGGTCCGCGGGAAGCCGTGCCCGCCTCCCGGTCCTGGCCCGCGGGAAGCCGTGCCCGTCTCCCGGTCTTGGCCCGCGGGAAGCCGCGCCCGCCTCCCGGTCGTGGTCCGCGGGAATCCGTGTCTGCCTCCCGGTCGTGGTCCGCGGGCATCCGTGCCCGCCTCCCGGACGTGCATTGAGAGACACCCCCCTGCGCCGAGCATCACTGGGAGCGCCGGCGCCCTCGCCGGCTCACGCGACGTCGCCACACACGCACCCCTCAGTGACGCCAACCCGGAGGCGTCTCCAGACCTGAAGTCGATCGCCCACCACGAGAGGCGGGCAGGTATGCCCGCGGACCAATTCGTGCCGCCACGCGCCCCACGAGAGGCGAGCAACTACGCCAGAGGACCCACCGTCGCCGCGCCGCCCGCCCAACGCCCCAAGCGGTATCGTGCCCCACGACGGGGGGAACAGCGATGGCGATGCGGCTCGGGTTCAGTGCGTGGGCGATGCCGGCGATGCCGCTGGCAGACCAGATACAGCTCGTCGCCGACTGTGGCTACGGCGCCATTGAGTTGGTCGGTGGCGAAAGCCCGAACGCCCTCAACCCGCGCACCGTCACCGACGCCGAGGTTCGCGACATCCGGCGACGCATCGACGACGCCGGCCTCGCTCTCCCGTCGATCGCCTGCCACGGCAACCTGCTCCTCCCAGACCCCGCCGCCCGGGCCGACGAAAAGGCGCGCGTCGTCGCCGCGATGGACCTCGCCGCAAGCCTGCGCGGGCCGGACGGCGCACCGTGCGTCGTGACGATGGCCTGGGGGACCCCCGACGCCGACGACGCCACGCGGCGACGCATCGTCGAGGCGTTCATCGAACTGGGCGAGGCCGCCGCCGCCCGTGGGGTCGTGGTGGCGATTGAGCCGCACGTCGGCCAGGCGCTCGACCTGCCGGACCGCGTCCAAGCGGTTCTCGACGCCGTTGGGTCGCCCGCCGTGCGCCTGAACTTCGATAACAGCCACTTCGAGGTGATGGGCTGCCACGCCGCCGATTACGTCCCGCTGCTGGCGCGCTACGCCGTACACACCCACCTGAAGGATCAGCGAGGCATCGCCCCGGCGTACGAGTTCTTGGTACCGGGCGAAGGCGACTTCGACTACGCCGCGTACCTGCCAATGCTCGCCGCCGCGGGGTACGACGCGTCGCTGACCGTCGAGATCAGCAAAATGGTGCAGAACCGCCCCGGGTACGATCCCCACGAGGTGGCGGCGCGCAGTTTCGCCGTCCTCGACGGGGCCGTCCGCACGTCGGGCGTCGCCGTCGCCCCAGCCCACAAGGAGCGCCACGCATGACGACCGACCTGGCTCCCATTTATACGATCGCGGTCGACGACCACGAAGGCGTGCCGACGACGCTTGCCGAGCATCGAGGCCACGTGTTGATGATCGTCAACACGGCGAGCTATTGAGGCCACACCCCCCAGCACGGTGTGCTGGCCGCGCTCGAGAAGCGGTATGGGCCGAAGGGCCTCCGCGTGCTCGGCTTCCCCTGCAACGATTTTGCGAACGAGGAGCCAGACGACCTTCCCACGATCTGTGCCTTCATGAAGCGCCAGTTCGGGGCGACGTACCGGATGTACGGCAAGGTGCGCTGCGTGGACCCGGGGATGCACCCCCTGTACGCGTGGCTTACGTCGCAACCGCCGCGCCCGGGGAAGGTGGGGTGGAACTTTGCGAAGTTCCTCATTGGCCGCGATGGTGAGTTCCTCGGCCGGTGGTCGCCAGACACGGCGCCGGACGCGCGCATCGTGACCTCGGTGATCGAGAAGGCGCTGATGGTGCCGCCGCCGCGGTAGGCGTGGGGCGGGACCATCCAACTCCCCTCTCCCGCCGTAGCGGGGGACGGGCAGACGTTTCCGCCGAGCCAACCCCCAACTGTGTTCCCGACGCGGGAAGGGGGGCGCGAGCGTCGTGACGCGCCGCACGTGGATGCGCGTACGCAACGCGTGAGGTGCGG
>CAILQO010000317.1 GCA_903836285.1 uncultured Chloroflexota bacterium | reverse complement strand
GACCAGCGATCGTTCACTTCGGCGGCCCATATCGCTCCTCAAGAATGCGGGCGAGCTCTGGCGGTTGCCAACCGGCAGGTTTGAGCCACTTCCCGTCAGGGCGGCGCGTCCCCCCAACTTTGGCCATGTTCGACCGGTGGACCTCGTCGAAAAACGGCTCGATGTCTACGCCGAGTGCGACCGCTGCGCCGTACGTCACGTAGAGCAGGTCACACAGCGCATCAATTGCGCCAACCACATCACCCGCTCGTGCCGCGACGGCAAACTCCGCGGCCTCCTCGTTGATCAGCTGAATTCGCAACTCTGCCGGGAATGCAGTGGACTCCAGGGTCGCCGGAGCACCGAGGTCGAATGCCTGGTGGAACTCACGAACCTGGCGTTGTGCTGGATGCATCGGCGCCCTCCCGCCTTTCCCGCCAATGCGGGCACGCAGGGGTACCATGCCCCAACGGGATACCGGGCGCGCACAATGACCCGCGCCCGCACAGCACGCGCCTGCCGCTTGGGGTAGGACCGACGTGAGGCATCGTGCCGCGCTGCCTCGGTCATGCCTCCATCGACGACTTGGCGTCCCGGGCATCCCTGACCAAAGGATCCGGAACCATGACCGCAACGTCTACCCCCCCTTCCAAGGCGCTCGCCAACCTCGACAGCCTCTACAGCCAGATTGCCTCGCCGCTGCCACCTGTCCAGTTCACTGGCGCCGCCGGTGCGCGCTACAACATGGGTGCCGGGCAGCCCGACCCCGAATCGCTTCCGAAGATGGAGTTGATCGAGACCCTCGAGGGCATCTTCTCTGGCCCGGATGGCAACGCCGCCCTCATGTACGGCGACGCCGCCGGCTTCATCGGCCTTCGCGAGGTCCTCACTGCCAAGCTGAAGCGGTGGGAAGGCATCGACACCAACCCTGCCGAGCTCCTGATCGTCAACGGGTCAAACCACGGACTCGCGATCGTCGCGCAGGCATTCCTCAACGTTGGAGACACCGCCATCTGCGAGGCGCCAACGTTCATGGGTGGTCTGCGTCCGCTCCGGCAACTACAGGCGAAGACCCACGGCATCGCACTCGACGACGACGGCATGCGCATCGACCTCCTCGAGTCGAAGCTCAAGGAACTGGAGGACGCGGGAACGCCGGCGAAACTCGTCTACACCATCCCGAACTTCCACAATCCCGCCGGCGTGAACCTGTCTCTCGCCCGGCGCCATCGCCTCGCCGAACTCGCCGACCTCCACAACTTCGTCATCCTCGAGGACGACGCGTACGGCGAGTTGCGCTTCTCTGGCGACCGCATCCCTGCCGTCTACACGATGGCGACGCCCGGCCGCGTGGTGCGTTCCGCAACGCTCTCCAAGATCCTCTCGGCGGGCATGCGGGTCGGCTACCTGCTTGCACCGGAACCGGTTATCGCCCGCTTGAACGCCATGAAGCTCGACGGCGGCGCCAGCCCATTCACCAACCGCCTCGCCGCGGGCTATTACGCCCGCCACGGCGACGGGCATGTCACTTCACTGATCGATGTCTACCGGCGAAAGCGGGATGCGTTGGTCAATGGCTTGGAGGCTGCGTTCGCGGAGATCCCACACCTCAAGCCGGTCTGGCGGGTGCCGAACGGCGGCTTCTTCCTCTGGATGCGACTGCCTGAGGGAATCGACCCCGTTCGGGTTGCCAAGGAGGCGGGCGACCGCGGTGTTGCCTACGTCGGCGGCCCGGCCTTCTTCCCGGACGGCAGTGGTCGCGAGTACGTACGCCTCGCATGGAGCATGTTGAGCGAGGCAGACCTCGCGTCCGCCGCGCACGAGATTGCCGCAAGCATCAGAGCCGCTGCGGCTGCGTAAAGCCCCGCCCCCGTTTTCATTTCTCGACCGTACGCGCCCGTTCCACTGTGCGCCTTCGGTTTGGGGGGCGCCCGTCGTGCGCTCGTTCCTCGCCTACTGGGGGGTCGGGGTTGAGGGGGGCCGCTGCTGTCGCGACGAGAGAGATGTTCGGCGTGAGACCTGGGTGCGCGAAGGGGCAACCAGACGGCTTTACCCTCGCATCGATAGTGCCGACCCAGACTGGTACCGCCGAAGCCCCAACCGAAACATCGCCGACGACGCCAACGTCGCGCCGACGGCGACCGTCGACAGCGCGCCCGCCAACGTCCAGTCCCACTCCTGAACCAAGCGAACGGGCACGTACGAAACGAAGCCGGCGGGGACGAGCGTGAACAACACGATTTTCACCGGCCCGCCAAACAGTCGCTCCGGGTACGTCGCGAAGGTGATCAAGCCGAACAAGGCTTGGTCGGCAATCGTCTCGGCACGTCCGGTCCAAAACGCGAGTGACTGCACCGCGACGATGTACGCGGTGATGATCACCGTCGCGAGGACCGCCAGAACGGTAAAGGCCGCCGCTTCTTCGAGCGAAGGGCGCGCGAGCGCCGCGAAGGTCACAATCCCGAAGAGCGCGTCACCGAACCCCCCGGGGTCCATGCGACTGACAACGAGGTGAAGCAGCGGCGCTTTCGGCAGCACAAGGTAGAAGTCAAGTTCGCCGCGGGCGACCCGGGTTGCGATGGTCGTTGCACCCGCCGCGACCCCGCCGAACATGCCAAACGCCGTTGCAGCAATCGCCCATACGATCACGACCTGGCGGAATCCGTATCCCTCGACGCTCGGGAACCGCTCGAAGTACAACCACCAGAAGGCGACCCACATCGCGTCACTCACGACGAACGCGAACACCTTCGCGGCGAACGCCGCACGGTAAGCCAGAGCCACGTCGAGGTTCGCTCCGACGTAGTACGCCACGAAGCGCAGCACCGACCACACCCGCGCGGCCAGTGGTCCGGTGGACCTGCGATGCGCCAGAATGGGTTCGGGCCTAGTCGCACGCTCCCGCCCAGGGTTTGACGGCAACCGGCGCTTAGCCACCGTGTACCGTCAGCCGGGCCAACGCGACCCGGTAGGTCACCGCCACCAGCGCTCCGGCGACTGACATCGATGCCACCAACGATGCCATCGCCGGGAGCAAGCCAGACGCATCGTCTGCGAGCGCCAGTCTCGCAGGACCGTGGATCATCGGCGCGAACGGAAGGATGCGCGCCACCGATGCGATCGAGTCCGGGAAGAGTTCGATCGGTATGAGCAGGCCCCCGAGGAGCATGGAGACACGCGTGTAGACGAAGTAGATGCTCGAGGTGTCCTCCATCCAGAATGCGCCAAGCCCAATACCCGCGACGATCACGAACTCGAGGAGGAACGCGCCCGCCGCCACCAGCAATGCCGCAGCTCCGGCACTTGGGTCAATGGCGATCGGTCCAGCGATGACCATCGCGACAATCGCTCCAAGCGTTAGGGTGAACAGAAAGCGCACGAGGCGTTCCGCGAGGTACGCACCGAGGCGTGAGGTGAGGTATCCACCCGGGCGAAGGAGGGCATACGCCACGTCTCCTGTGCGCACGTCCTCGTCGATTCTGCGCGCCACGTTCACGCGGGACATGACCATCGCCTCCGTGAAGGTGACATACCACGTCATCTGGGGCCACGTGAGGCCCCCAAGCGTCTCCGCCCCTTGGGCGCGATAGGTCGCCTCCCACAGGGTTCCGAGAATGAAGAGGAACACCACGAGAATCCCGCCCCCGAGGGCGACCTCACCCACGTAAGCCCCCTGATCGCGGAGGTTCACGAGGAAATGGGCGAGCAGGACGCGCACCCGGTGCGCACCAATTCGAAGTCGAGGACGTGCGGTCACGGATTAGCCTGGAGATTCGCCACCGGGTCGAGCGCATCGGTATCCCGGTAGATTGCGGCGATCACCTCCTCCATCGGCGGGTCGGCGACGTGAACGTCTGCGACTGGTCCGTGCGCGATCACCCACGCCACGACTGGTCCGACCGCCGTGGACGCGCCCTCCACCTCCAACCGCCACCGTTGCGGCTCCGTCTCGACCAAGTTGGTTCCCGGTGGCACCGTTCCCGGCGCCGAAACTGGGTCGACGAACCGGACATCGATCGACCGTGCGCGCACAAACCGGTCGCGAAGCGTGGAGACCGGCCCATCGAACGCGATCCGACCCGCCTGAAGCACGATCGCACGTTCACAGACCTGTTCGATATCGGCGGCGTCGTGCGACGTGAGAAAGATTGTCGTGCCATCACGTGAGTTCATCTCGCGCACGTGCGTTCGGACTGCCTGGCGGGCAACGACGTCGAGACCGATGGTTGGCTCATCAAGGAAGGCGAGCCTCGGTGCGTGCAGCAACGCGGCGGCAAGCTCGCAGCGCATCCGTTCGCCAAGCGAGAGCGTGCGCACCGGTCGATCAAGGAGGTCGCCAAGGGCGAATCGCTCCGTCAGGTCGGCGACACGCCTGCGAACGACGCTCGCCTCCAGATCGTAGACGTGGCGCAACAGCTCAAAGGTTGAGCGTGGCGGCAGGTGGTACCAGAGTTGTGATTTCTGCCCGAAGACGGTGGCAATCTCGAAGGCAAGGTCGGCTCGGTCTTCCCAAGGGACTTGCCCCAACACGCGAGCCGTCCCGCCGGAGGGGTGCAGGATTCCGGTCAGGAGCTTGATGGTCGTGCTCTTCCCAGCACCATTCGGGCCGATCAGTGCCACGCGCTCGCCCCGTGCCACCTCGAAGTTGACCGGGTGCAACGCGACAGAGGCGCGGTAACCACGCCATCCGGGGACGAGGCGCTGCCAACCACGTACCGTCGGGTCCGGTCGGTCGAAACTCCGCGACAAGTCGCGGACGGCGATTGCGGCCTCGTCGTCGCGCATCGTCATCACTGTCGCGCCATCATGCGCGACGTGACCATCGTACGGGAGCGAAGGGTGGGTGGCTACAATCGCCAGATGGCGAGGGACGAACTGGCAGGACTCATCGAACGGGCGGCACTCGCTGCCCAGGCGCGCGGCCTTCTCCCCGACGTCAAGTTGCCTGAGTTCACGGTTGAACCACCTACGCGTGCCGAACACGGCGACTACGCAACAAACCTCGCGATGCGCCTCGCGCGTGCCGCGCGAATGTCGCCGACGGCCATCGCCGCTACGCTTATCCAGTCGCTACCTGCCAACGACGTGATCGCTTGCGCCGAAGTGGCAGGTGCCGGATTCATCAACCTGACCCTCAATCCGCAGTGGGTCGCGCGTCGCATCGCCAAGATCCTTGAGGTGGATGGGGCGTACGGCAACAACTCGACCGGCGGGGGGCGTCGGGTGCAGATCGAGTTCGTGTCGGCCAACCCTACCGGCCCACTTCACGCGGCGAGTGGTCGGGCGGCGTCACTGGGCGCCGCCCTCGGGAACCTCTTGCGTGCGTCCGGTTGGCAGGTTGAACTGGAGTACTACGTCAACGACGCCGGAAGCCGTCTGGCCGTCTTCGGCGAGAGCATCCTGGCACGCTACCTCGCCGCTCGTGGGGTCACTGGGCCCCGCACCGAGGTACCCAAGGAGGGGTATCTCGGCGAGTATGTCACCGAATACGCCACTCACCTCGCCGCTGAGCATGGCGACCGCTTTGAAGTGATGGCCATCGAAGACGCCATACCGCTGCTTGCTCGCATGGGTGCCGAGCACATGATCGAACGCCATCGCGCCGACATGGCTGCCCTCGGCATTGAATTCGACGTGTGGTTTCGGGAGCAATCGCTGCACGACAGCGGCGATGTCACCGCAATCGTCGATGAGTTGCGTCAGCGCGGACACGTCGCCGATCGTGACGGCGCGGTCTGGTTCCAGACAACTGCCCTCGGTGATGACCGGGATAACGTGCTCGTTCGCAGCAACGGCACCCCAGGCTACATGACAGCCGACATCGCCTATCACCGGAACAAGTTCATCACGCGTGGGTTCGACAAGGTTATCGACATCTGGGGTGCGGACCACCAAGGACACGTCGGCCGAATGAAGGCGTCGATGCAGGCGATCGATCTCGACCCGGAGCGCCTCACGATCCTCCTGCATCAGATGGTCGTCCTTCGCCGAGGCGCGGAAGTCGTGACGATGTCGAAGCGCCAGGGCAACATCATTGCGCTGTCGGACGTGATCGAGGAAGTGGGACCCGACGCGTGCCGGTTCTTCTTCTTGACCCGGTCTGCCGATAGCCAGATGGACTTTGACTTGGAGCTTGCGAAGCGTCAGGCTGCCGACAACCCGGTCTATTACGTGCAATACAGCCATGCGAGGACGTCCAGCATCCTGCAGGTGGCGTCTTCGAGGGGTATCGACCCGCCTACAGGAGCGGACGCTGCGCCCTACTCGCATCCTGGCGAAATTGCGCTTGTCCGGTTCCTGATCCACTACCCGCAGGTCGTCGCCGACGCCGCGACGGACCTTGAGCCCCACCGCCTCACCTTCGCTGCCCAGGAGTTGGCGTCGCTGTTCAACGCGTTCTACCGCGATTGCCGCGTGCTTCCGTCGGACCACGTTCCACTCGACACGGCGACCGTCCGCTCGCGCCTGCTTCTGGTCGCAGCCACGCGCGCGGTCCTTGCCCACGTGCTGTCCCTGATTGGGGTCTCCGCGCCGGATCGCATGGATCGGTCAGACGAGCCGACTGAGTAGTCGTCGGCGGGGAGACTACCCGTGTCTGCTGGTTCCCGCGGCTACGGCTTCACCAGTGACCAATCACCGGCCGCACGGTCGAGGACCATCGTCACGTCTGGATGCAGCTGCAGGAATGACGCCGGGATGTTCGGCGTGACTGACCCCCGCACCGCGCTCGCAAGCACGGATGCCTTCGCCTGGCCACTGGCAAGCAGGAGGATGCGTCTCGCCCGCAGGATGGTCCCGACGCCGACGGTGTACGCCGTCGCGTACCGCGCCCGCACTTCGGGGTTCTTCTCGCGGAGCGGCGCGAGGGACGGGAAGTTGCGGGTCCACGTGTCGTCGGTAAGCGCGGCGACATGCGTGGGCCCGGTGACGTAGTCGCCTGGCTCATTGAAGGCAATGTGGCCGTTCGCTCCGACGCCGAGAACGGCAAGGTCAATCCCTCCGGCTGCGTCGATCGCTTCCTCGTAGCGTCTCACCTCATCGCCGGAGCTTGCCGCCAACGGGTCCGGCAAGTGCCGCGCCGATGCGGGAATGTCGACGTGGGCGAATAGGTTTCGTTCCATGAAGACGTGGTAGCTCTCCGGATCGTCCTTCGGGATGCCCCGGTATTCGTCGAGGTTGAATGTGATCACGTGCCGGAAGGACAGCCCATCCTCGCGATGACGCCGGGCGAGGTCGGCGTACAGGCCGACCGACGTCGAGCCGGTTGGAAGCGCGACGACGAGGCGAGATGACCGCCGCACAATGTCGGCCACGATCTCGCCTCCACGCCGCGCCATTGCGCTGTAGTCGTCCTCGAGATAGATCGTCGGTAGCTTCACGTCTCGCCCTCGACGGCACGTTCTTCGGGCCGCATCGCCCGGCGATGGTGCCACACATCGACCGCGCCGCACTCGGGCGGGAGAACGGTCTTCAGTCTGCCGGCGCGTGAGCCAGACCCCCTACGGGGTGAGGTCACTCAGCACCCGGCGCAGGACGCCGCCCGCGGCGCGCAGGCGAGCATCGGCTTCCACCACATCAAGACCGAGGCGCGCCATGACGATCGCGGGTTTCACGCGACCCGCGGACTCCTCGAGAAGTCGGGATGCGGTGTCGCCGTCAACGCTGCCGATTAGAGAGACGAGCCCCACCGCCCGCGCACGCAGCTTGGCATTCGTTGGCTGCACGTCGACCATCAAGTTGCCGTAGGTCTTGCCCGACCGGACCATGGAGGCCGTGGTAAGCATGTTCAAGACCAGCTTTTGCGCGGTGCCAGCCTTGAGGCGCGATGACCCTGCCACAACCTCGGGACCGACAACGACCTCAATGGCGATGTCAACCTCGTGGGACAGCGGCGCACCGGGGTTGCAGCAGATGCCGACCGTTACGGCTCCACGCGCGCGCGCCTCACGGACAACGCCGATGACGTACGGAGTGGCGCCACTCGCGGCGATCCCGACAACCACATCAGCGACCCCAACTTTCTTTTGCGCGACGTCTCGGGCGCCCCCGTCTGGGTGGTCCTCCGCGCTCTCCACGCTGTTCCGCAACGCCACGTCGCCCCCGGCAATCGTGCCGACGACCATCGTCGGGGGCACGCCAAACGTCGGCGGGCACTCTGAGGCATCCAGAACCCCGAGCCGCCCGGACGTACCCGCCCCGAAATACAGGAGCCGCCCACCTCGTTCCCAAGCCGCCACGATGGCATCGACTGCCCGACCAATCTCCGGGATTGCGCGCCCGACCGCGAGCGGCACGGTCAGGTCCTCGCCATTCATGACACGCAGGATGTCGCCCGTGGTGGCGACGTCAATCCCAGCCGCTGCCGGGTTTGGCGCTTCAGTGGTGCGCACATCCAGCGGCAGCGAGGCGAGTGCGTCGATGGTGCTCACGCCTGACCGCCAGGCACGAACCCGGCGTCGCGCATGGCCAACCATACTGCGCCCCTCACCGGCTCCTCCTCGGAGACTGACGGCAAGGCGAAGGGCGCGCCGGTCTTCAGGCGAGTCGCGAAGCCCTGCCTTAGCAGGGGCGAAGCCGGCCAGAGGCCCCCCGCCTGTACTACCGGGATTGGAATCGCCGGATCGAACGCCAACGCGCCGATTACCGCGAGCACCGCCGTCGCCAGCTCGGTCGCAGCATTATCGACCAGTACACGAGCGACCGCGTCACCCTCCTCCGCGGCGTGTACGACCAACGGTGCGAGCGAAGCTGTCTGCGCCACGCCCCAGTCGGGCGCGGAGACGATGCCGATCAAGTCAGGTGGGGTCGCGGCCGCGAGATGCGCAAGGATTGCCCGTGTCAAGCCCGTCTCGGGTGCCCTGCGGTCGTGCGCACGCGCGACCGCTCGCAACGCCTCGTACCCGAGCGAGTACCCACTGCCTTCATCCCCAAGGATGGATCCCCAACCCCCAGCTCGTGCCCGCTCACCCGCGCGAATCCCGAACGCGATGCTTCCGGTGCCAGCAATAACGACCACCCCATCGAGCGCGCGCGCACCGGCCGCAAGCGCCGCGACCGCGTCGTTGGTGACCGATGGGCTCAAGGTCGTGAGTGCCCAGCTCACCGTGGGTTCCGCAACGGCGACCGCAGCCATCGCCGAACTGATCGCCCGAGTGGCGACCGGCACGTCCACGGGTCGGTCAACGCCCGCCAACGACACCGTAACCGCCCGCACGACGATTGGACGACCAATCTGCCTCGCGACTGAGCCGAAAAGCCCAGCGATTCGTTCCGCAACAACGGTCCCGCCGACGGTCTGCAAGTTTGTGCCCTGTCCGGTCGCGCGGGCCAGCTCGCTCCCGGACTCATCGGCCAGGACGGCGACAGTCTTCGTGCCCCCACCGTCGACACCGATGACTACGTCGATTCCGCCTGCAGGCGACGCAACGTGAGGGGTCCCGGCACGCACATCTGGTTCCATCGCGAGTTCCTAGCGGTAGAGCCGCGCCATGAGCCGCGCGTAGTTCGCACCGGGCACGATCTTGCCCATCACTGTCGCGTGCCTGGCCCCAGTACTCGAAGGCACGGTGTTCGGCATTCCCCGAATCGCGGCGTTACCTAGCATCGCGAAGAGCAACGCTTCCTTCGCTTGAGAAGGCACCCCGTAATCGTCCACGGTCGAGATCGTCACTCCCGGGAGGCGACGCCGAAGCTCGCGCATGATCGCCGGGTTGCGCGCCCCTCCGCCACCAGCAACGACCTCGGAGAGTGGGTGGTCGGACGGCACGTTCGCCAGGATGCAGTCGGCCACGGTGACCGCGGTGAGCGCCGTGACCGTGGCGACGATGTCGTCAGTTCCGAGCCCCCGCGCACGACCTTCCGCAAGCACTCTCGAGGCAAACTCCGCCCCGTAGCGCTCGCGACCCGTAGTCTTGGGCGCAGCGGCCCGGAAGTAGTCGTCGTCCATGAGGTGCGCGAGCCATCCAGGATCGACGGTGCCTCGAAGCGCCATCTCGCCATCGCGGTCAAACCGCGCCGAACCCCCGCTGAGATGCTCCACGATCCAATCGAGCACCATGTTCGACGGCCCGGTGTCACAGGCGACCCGGGCGACGGTATCGCCAAGACGGCTTGGGGGAAGCAGGGTCACGTTGCCGATTCCCCCAAGGTTCAGGAGCACGCGCGTCCCGGCGTCCGGGCGGAAGAGCACGTCATCGAGGAACGAAACGAGTGGAGCACCGTGACCTCCGGCAGCCATGTCCCGCACCCGAAAGTCAGCAACAGTGGTAACGCCAGTCCGTTCGGCGATGACCGCCGGCTCCCCGACCTGCAGCGTGCTGCCTTGAACCCCGGGGCCACTCGGCGGATCGTGGTAGATGGTCTGCCCATGCGAGGCGATGAGGTCAACTTGGTCGGGTCGTAGCCCGGCCGCGTCAATGGTGGCGAGCGCCGCCTCGGCGAACCATTCACCAACGTCGAAGTTCAGGCGGCAGACCACGTCTGCAGTTGAACGTGCCGTGTCGAACGCCTTGAAGATGGCTGACCGCCTCATGCCGTCGAGGGGAACGTGGTGGTGCGTGAGCGACCGAGCACTCTCGATTGATGGCGTGGCGGGCAACCTCGCAACGACGCCATCGATGCCGTCCGCAGACGTTCCGGAGATCAGCCCAACCACCACGAGTTCGATGCTCGCCATCTAACCCCTCGCCCCTTGCCCTTATTGCGACGCGGCATGCAACCCTACCCGATGCGCACCCGCACCTGACCCGAAACGAAACTTTGTTCTAGAACGTCCGTTCTCATTGTGTGACGGCTGCCATATCGGGGCGACACCGGCGACAGCTGATGAGCGATGGGAGGACGACGGCAATGGCGCGCACGATAGACGGATCCACCACCCACCTCGAATGGATGACAAGGGAACTGAGTCTCGGACTTCGCCATGTGCCCGCCATCGCCTCGGGGCGGATCGATCTCGCAGCCTTTGCCATGGTCGGATGCCTCGTTTGGTGCTCGTTCGCCCACCTGTCGCGCCAGATCGTCGTGGGCGCGAACCCGCACGAGATGGCCGCTCAAGCTACCCGGGGCGTGGCGCTCGGCATTGGATGGCTTCTCGCCGTCGCCGCCGTTGCTGCAATTGCATTGACGCGTGCGACCGTTTCAACCGAAGTTGAAGCCGTGCGTGAGCCAGCGCCATTCCCCCGTCCGCCTCGGACTCCCGGCATCGCCGGGCGCCGCGCTCAGGGCTCGGTAGACAGTGACTGCACGTCACGGCAGGCAACGATTGGCTGCGTCCCAGTCGGGCAGTACTCGTCAAGCTCGTCCAGACGGGCGGCCTGAACCTCGAACTCAGACGGTAGTTGCACAGGAAACGTCAACAGCCCTTCAACGCTCACCACGCGCCCAGCCCCGGGCCCCGAACGGAGCCGGATTGAACGCATGCCCTCCAGCGTGACGTGCGCCGGCGTGCCACCCGACGGTCCATCAAGCGTCGCGACCAGCTCCGGGGAGGCACCAGGCTCACGCCCCAAAAGGGATACCGGCCGACCATTCAAGGCCGTGACGCGACGCCAGATCTCTTCCGGCGCCTCATCGTTTGACACGGACAGCAGAACGATTGTGATGGGTGGTGCCGGGTCGTTCGACGGGCCGCCAAACCGAGGCCTTACGAGTGGCCACAGGACTTCGTCCCAGCCCAAACGGACCATCGCCTGGGACTCGATGCCCGCGGCGATGACACCCACGGCGCCCCGGGTCGCGATGTTGCGCGCCGTCGCCTCGTCAAGCGGGAACGCACACGCCACGACGCTACCGGTCAGGTCCGGCGGCACGTCACGTGGCAGCGCCGCTACCAGCAGGCGCCCCCCGACGGCTCGCCCGGCACCCGCGACGCCAGCGATCGAAATCGCGTTCCCTTCG
Source organism: uncultured Chloroflexota bacterium (assembly GCA_903836285.1). Classification (GTDB taxonomy): domain Bacteria; phylum Chloroflexota; class UBA11872; order UBA12225; family UBA12225; genus CAILQO01. Next base: position 44,615 of record CAILQO010000317.1, on the reverse strand, counting down.
ACCAGGACCGAATCTGCGCCCACGGTCACAACTTGCCCGCCGACGTGCGCGATGACCGGCGCCTCGGACGGGGGGCCACTGACATATGCGAGCCCAGAGGAGGTAGACGCGTACAGCAGCTGTCCACCCGCCGGTGAGAAGATCCGGCGCTTGCGTCCGCCGAGGAAGAGCCGCTGCTCAGCGAGCAGGTCGCCCTCGACCACTTGCTCACCGGGCTTGCGGACCAGGACCTTCAGGACTTGGTCAGGCGCAATACCCAACGCGCCAGCCACGTCAATCGCGCGAACCCGCCCCTTGCGGTAGATCGTTGCGACGTTGTGGCCGGCAGCGACGGTCTGACCGGGTTGGACCGCGCAGACCGCGTAGTCGCCGCTCCAGCGTCTCCAACGGCGAAGGCGTCCACGCTCGATGGTCGCACGTCGCCGTGGCAGGTCGTCGCGCGTGGCCTCCGGCGCGGCATCATCGCCGATCTCGAGGCGTCGGGTGAGGGTGGTCACGGTCGGAGCCATGGGCGAGAGCCACTCCTGCCGGAAGAACGGCGGCCTAGAGCCAACCAGGTCCCGGTACTGTTCCGTCTTCTCAACGGACGAGTGGCCGAGTGACGCGCACGAAGCGGACGGCGCGGCCGCTGTCCGCTAGTTGCCCTCAACAAACGTCAGCGGCGGGTATGCGCGCATTGCCTGAAACCACTGAAGGAGCTTTGCTTGGCGCTTTGCGTCATCGTCCGGCAACTGGAGCGGCCGGCCACGGCAGTCGATCACGATGCCGACGGCTCCACCCTGCACCTCGACGCGTGGCGCCGCCGCTTCGCCCCGGCCCAGCCCCACATCAAACTCGCGGGACGGATACAAGCGGAGCGCCGCTCGTTCGCCGAGCGGCAACGGCAGCACCTCGATCACTCCGAACGGCACGTCGATCTCGACCGGCGCCTTGTCGCTGTAGCTCACGACAACTCGTATAGCGGTCTCGCCTTCGTTGCCGACGCCGACCGGTGCCACGCAGATGCCCAAGCTCAGGAGCACGTCGTGCTCGAGTTCGCTGCCGACGGCCGAGGTGCCGCCCATGTAGCCGAGGACACCGAGCAGCGACATGGCCGTTGCACGGTCGAGGGCTAGTTGCGTCAGCGCTGCCGGTTGGACGGCGTCAAGCATCTGAAGCACCGCTTGCGCCAGCCGCGGGGTTCGTGCGAGTGCCCCACCGCTACCGATGAGCAAGTCCGGTGCCGGGATCTTCGGGACACCACGGGCGCCGGCGCGCCACGCCCGCTCAGGGTCGAACCGGCGCGCCAAGCGTTCCAGCGTGACGCGCAACGACTCGCGATTGAAGGCATGATCGATCAGCAGGTCGCGGACGGTGACGGGCACCTGCCACGGGGCCGCCTGCACCCGCCGTGCATGATCGGTCAGCGCTTCCTCGTCTATGTCGTACGGGAGCCAACGGGATATAGATGCTGCGCCGACTTCTTTCAGAAGCGCCAGGCGCCCAGTCGAGGATCCGACGTCGTCGCGAACGACGTTCACACCCCGACGCTGATTGATCGGACCGGAATAGCTGGACGCCATGGTGTAGGTCGCGCCGGCATGGGCGGCGAGGACGTCAACGTCGTAGCGATCCCCAACATTGCGCGCAGCCACGCACACGCCGTGGAGCGACGAGTGGATGATCATGGATCCACCCGGCTTGGCGAGTGGCTCGCGGTCGGCGGGATCGTGCCATCGCTGGTACAGCGACTCCATGATGCGTCGGCCGACCGCCTGCAGGATCGGCTGCGGCTCGGGTCGCGTGACCTGGTTCATCCCCGCAAGCTGGGACTCGACCATCGGTCGCAGCGACTCGAACGCCTGCACGTCGCCAGCAAGGATCAGATACGGGGCATTGATGGCGAGCCCGAGGCCGATTGACTCGACGGCACCCCGCGCCCGCTCATGATCGATCGGACGGGTACCGGACATCAGCACGACGATGTCGGGTTCACCGGACTCGAGGTACGCCGTCAGGACGTCGGGGTTCAGCCCTTGTCCGTCTAGCACCATCGGGTCGAGCAGGACGAGCGGCAGCGACTCAAGCTCTCCAGTGGCAATGGAGGCATCGTCACCAGATGGTGCGATCACGGCAACCCTCGGAAGCGACCCGGCCGAGGTGATGAGCGCGCGTTCGCGGGGGGCATCCGCCCACGTTCGACCACCCGCGCGAAGGCACTCGCTGAGCGCGCGCGAAAGTGACCCGCGCACGTCCGGAACGCCATCGTCACCGAGCGTCGAACACTCACCGATCGCGATGAGCCGACGCGAACCAGCTACCACCTCCAGGAGGTAGGCCCGGGTAACGACGCTGCCAACATCCGCCGCCAGGATTGGCTCCCGAACGATGCTTGGGTCGGCAAGGCTGCCCACTCCCGGGACTTGGCCCCCAGCCTGGGGTGGGGACCCGGGGTCGCCGGTGGCAAGTCCGGTCATGGTGTCGGCAGGATATCAGCCACCCGAAAGCCGAGTGGCGATCCTGGACCAGCGAGGCTATCGACGCCGCGCGTCCTTCTCGAGGCGATCGAGCACTTGTGACAGGTGACTCAAGGTCAGCGCGCTGCGACGGCGCCCACGCTCGACCTCCGCCACCAAACCGCGTGAGCAATGTGCCGCATGCGCAATCGCCGCTTGCGACACCCCCAACGCCTCGCGGCGTTGGCGCAGCGACTCACCGGTGACTGCAACGTCGCCAACCAGCTCCCACTCGCCGGGAGCCGTCCACCCACCGCGAGTCCGTGATTGGCGCGACGCCCCCCCATCGGGACCCAATCCCGAGGACGGAGCGATCTGCTGCTCCACCGCCGCGAACCTTTGGTCAGCGGCACGCAGGGCATCGAGGATGGCCTCGTAGACCTCGCGCAATCGCCGGACCTCCGACACGAGCGAGTCGGCGGATTCGGGAGGCTCTTCACCCCTCACAGGTTGCCTCATCGCCACAGGCGCGCATCCCTTCCGGACCATCTCACGGCGACCGTTCCGTCACCGCCCGCCAGACGCCCCGCAGCACTCCCCGGCCGGCCCGGGGCGCTGTCCGGGTCGAGCGCTATTCATGTGGCCCGTCCGCCAATGCCACCACCCTGACCGCCATGGTCGTTGCGCCGGCAATGGCAATCGGAAGCGCCATTCGACGCACCGGACCGCGACGCCCGCACATTATGTCGCATTGGGTGCCGTGCGTCGAGAGTTCCAACGCGGGTGCTTGCGGATGTGTGACAGGTCACGTGGCGGGATTCCAGGCTTCCGGGGCACAAATCGCGAACCCTGCACTAGCGGTTGAGCAACACCCGCAGCTGATCCTCCGAGATGACCTCGACGCCGTGTCTCGCCGCGCCCTTCACCTTGGCGGCCCCGGGCTTTTCGCCCGCGACGACGAACGTCGTCCCTCCAGAGACAGCGTCGGTCACCTTCCCGCCGGCCTGAACCACAAGTGCCGCGATCGTTTCACGAGACTGGGTCATGGTCCCGGTGAGCACCAGGACCTTGCCGGACAGGGGCCCGTCGATCTCGCCTTCCGTCGACTGCTCGACCGAGATCGGGACAAGTCCACCCGAAGCGAAGCGATCAAGCTGGGTGAGCATCACCGGGTCGGCAATCGCTTCGGAAAACGACCGGGCCACAACGGTGCCAATTCCCCGCGTGTTGAGTGCGCGCGCTTCATATTCCTGCACACGAGTTGCACGGTCCTCCGAGTGCAAGGCCGACCTCAGTCCGTCCAGAGATCCGACCACCGGCGCCAGCAAAGAGGCGTTCTCCGCACCAACATGACGGATCCCGAGCCCGAACAGGAACCGCGCGAGCGTGGTGGTCGATCGGGTGCGGTCGATGCTGTCCGCAAGTTTTGCCGCAAGGATGTCGCCCATGCCCTGACCCTCAAACCCAAGCAGCTGCGCCACTGTCAGGTGGTAGAGGTCTGCTGGCGTGCTCACCATGCCGGCAGCGATCAGGCGTTCGATCCAGTTCGCACCGAGGCCGGCGATGTCGACCGCCCGTCGACTCGCAAAGTGACGCAGGCGCGCCGCCCGTTGCGCCGGGCACACCAAGCTCACGCATCGCGCGACCACCTCGTCCTCATCGCGCACCACGTGTCCGCCACACGCCGGGCAGCTTGCAGGGAACTCCCACTGTCGCTCGGACCCATCTCGACGGGCACCGACGCCATCGACGCCGAGCACTGCGGGAATAACCCCGCCCGCACGTTCGACGCGGACCCAGTCACCGATCCGCAAGTCGAGCGTCCGGACCTGATCCGCGTTATGAAGGGTGGCGCTCGACACGGTTACTCCACCAAGCCTCACTGGCTCGAGGACGGCAAGCGGTGTTATCGCACCGGTCCTGCCAACTTGGACAGCGATATCGGCAAGCCGGGTGACGACGACCTCTGACACCGACACCTTGTATGCGATTGCCCACCTCGGGTCCTTGCCCGCTGCGCCCAGGCGCTCTTGGGCGGCGAGGTCATTCACCTTCACGACGAGGCCATCGGTCTCCTCGTCCCATCCCGAACGTGCCGCCTGCAGCATATCCAGCGTGGTACGAAGTTCTTCTAAGTCCGAACACGTGCGGATATTGGCATTGACCCTGAATCCCATGCGTCGCAGTGAGTCCAGCGCGTGCGCATGTGACCTGAACGAACCAGCTCCTCCAGCCACGGGACGTAGCTGGCCGACGACCCGGGCAACGACCTCGGTATCCGCGTCAGGTGCGACGGTCGTTGCGTCGGTGACGTCCACGTCAAACACCGCCGCTTCGAGGGGCGTTGCGCTCACAGTCGGTGCGAGCTCTGTTGCGGCATAGGCAGTGAAGCGTAACTCCCGGGCACTCGTGACCTTCGGGTCGAGTTGTCGCACACTTCCTGCCGCCGCATTGCGCGGGTTCTGGTACACCGGTTCGCCGACTGACTCGCGCGACGAGTTCAGACGAGCAAACGCCTCATGCGGCAGCGTCACCTCGCCCCGCACCATCATGAAGCGGGGCGGGTCGCCTGCCAGCCGAATAGGAACGGTACGAATCGTGAGCGCTTGGGGAGTCACGTCCTCGCCGGTCTCACCGTCACCCCGGGTTGCCGCTCGGACCAAAGCACCTTCGATATATATGAGGGCCAACGTCAAGCCATCGAGCTTCGGCTCCACAACGTATCGATCAGCTGAGGCATCGGGCATCGCAACCGCTACGCGTCGGTCAAACGCCTCGACCCCAGTCATGTCGAAGACGTTGGCGAGGCTCAGCAGCGGCTGCGGATGGCGGGCCTTGCGGAACCCAGGCAGAATGTCGCCACCAACCCGGCGCGTGGGGCTTGACGGCGAAGCCCAATCCGGGTGAAGCGACTCGGCGTCAGCGACCGCCCGAAAAAGCTGGTCATACACCACGTCCGGAACAACTGGGGCGTCGTGAACGTAATACGCCTGCGCCCATTCACTGAGCATTTTGACCGCCGAGTCGTAGCCCTCACGTGTTGCGCATGTGCCCGCCTCGCCCCCATCCATGCCGCCGAGCGCACTCTCGCTTGCCATCACGTGGGGTAACGGACACGGCCTGCCGTGTGGTCCGGTTCCCACCCCGAATCCGTTGACGGGGAACGTGACGGACGTCACTTCGGGCCTGCCAACCCGTTTGCTACATTGCCGAGAGAGATACAGGGCGGTGGCAAAGACGGATGTGGTCAACGACGCCACCGGCGAGGCCACCTTGCTGCGGCACGCCCGCCGCGCATTTGCCCGGTACCGACTGCGCCTGAGTCTGGTGCACTCGCACCATCGCAGGACGGTGGTCGCATTCGCTGCGATTGCATTCGGTGCGCTCATGCTAGCTTGGGGGCCGGACATTCCTGGCACCGAGGCGCTCTTCGTCGCAGTCATCCGAAACGCGGGCAACGCCTTTGGGGTCCCGGCCGCTTTGGCGCCAACGGGCGTCGGGGCCACGCCGCAACCCGGTGGCGCCATCCGTGTCCAGTGGGCCGAGCCGGGTGCTTCGAGCGTGTCGCCCCTTGCCACATCTTGGGCCGGCGCCTATCTCGTCTATCGAAGCGAATCGCCGGCGACCCCGCAGGCGAATGCGACGCCACACGCGACAGTTCTGAGCGCCGGGCTCGCCACCGGAACCTTTATTGACGGGGGAACCGTCAATGGCCACTCGTGCACGGGCGCGGGGTGCCCCGTCAACAACACCCGGTACTTTTACTGGGTCCGAGCACTGAGCAGGCAAACGGGTTTTCCGTCGCCGTTCATCTCGACGACGGTGAGTGCGGCGTCTGATGCCGCCGCGCCTCACGTTGTATCCGTGAGTCCCGGCAACTCCTCGATCGCAACACCATTGGGCACAAACATTCAGGTTGTGTTTTCAGAGCCAGTTGACTTCGAGTCAGCGGTCCAGGCGACGTGCATTGCACCCACGACCTCCCCAACGAGCTGCGTCGCAGCAACCGGAAACCTGGCACGGTGGACGAAATCATCGGGCGTGCTTCTTGAACTCAAGCCAACGTCGAAGCTTGAACCGAACAAGGCGTACGGCGTGTCGTTTGCCGCGACCGGAACCTTTGCCGTGCGAGACCTCGCTGGCAACCCGATGGCCGCAACCGCCGCGACCGGCGCGACCTCATTCACGACCGAGATCCCGGCAGGGACGGTCGGCATCCGCTGGCGCTCACCGGCAGTCACCGCCCAGGAGTACATGCCGTCGAGCGGTCCAGTCGTTGCCTTGACGTTCGCCGAACCAATGAACCCGGCTGACACTGCCTCGTCGTTTCAGATGTTCGCTGGCGTCGGCTGCGACCCTGCGAGGGCCGTCGAAGTGACGCCGACGTGGAGTTCTTCGCTCAAGTCCGTCACGTTCACCCCATCAGTCGCCCTCCAGGTTGGGATGATGGCGTCACCGACCTATGACGTCCACACGTACTCGATTCGGTTCAACGAAGGCAGCGCGTCCACCCCGGCGCGGTCGGCGGCCAACAATACGGCCGCTTCCATCGCGTGTGCGAACGGCACCTTTGTCCCCTCTACATCCGTCCTGGCATTCGACCTCGCCGATGTCCCGGTCGGGGCAGCGATCAACGAACCGCACGTGGTTGCCGGCGAACCCCTCGTCCTTCGGAGCGTGTCTGGACCGTGGCGCCAAGGTTCCTACACGACACTCTCGGCGCTGTTTGACGAACCATTCCCGACAGGCGTGGCAACTCCGACCTTTGCGATCACTGGAGACACCTGGACCGGGCTGACCGTCCCGTTGCCCAATGGCACCGAAAATGGGCGTCACCTTTTGGGTGTCCAAAACAACGCTGTTGCCGCCAACATTGGCCAAGACGTCCGGACGGCGTTCAAGGCCGTCACCGTCGTTGAACCGACGATCAACGTGACAACGTTCGACGGCGCGGACACATCGGAGACGGTGACGCGCACTCTCCTCTCACCGAAAGCATCATCGGATGGGGACACGGTCCGATTCCGGGTACAGGTGACCGCGCCGGGCAGGGACGGCAGTGGCGTACGACCCGTCGCCGGAATGTCCGTCAAGGTGCGGGCGCTTGTGAACCCCGTTGGCTACGGGGCGCGACTGTGCATTGCCGCGAACCCGCCTCCGTGCTCAGGCAGCGCAACCGAACTGACCCTGACGACTGATTCACAGGGCGTGGTCCGTGGCTTCCTTACGGCGCCGAACGCAGGCGCACCGTTCAACACCATCGTTCTCCTTGCAAGCGCTGGCACGGAGTGGGGCAGCATCGTCCTCACCGATCCAGCACCGACCCCACCAGCGGACCTTCGCTTCATCGCGGGCACCGGGAGGTTCACGTGGACGCCATCGCCGACGCGCGGCGTTTCTGGCTACCGGGTCCACCTCATACCTGTCGGATCTCCCAGTGCGGCTGATGTCGTGATCGACGCTGGCGACCAAGCGTCCGTGGGCATCCCCAACGGGGCGACCGTGCCGGGCCAGGCCTACCGGGTGTCCGTGGTTGCGTACGACGCCTCGGGCCGCGTCAGCTCGGCCTCCACGGAAATCGACTACGTTGCCCCAGCGTCGACGCCTACGCCTTCACCATCCCCGACATCACTTGTGACCGCAACCAGTTCAGCGACGTTTACCGCAACAGTTACCGTCGGCCCTGCAACTCCCGTTGCCTCGCCAACCACCGTCCACTCACCAACCGCCACGGTGACGGCCCCGACTGCCACGGCCGGTGCGTCCACCGCAACCACCACTACGGGAAGCAGCGGTGGTCAGCCAATCGGAGGCGTACCGGCTGCAACCGTGACCTCTGCGACAGGGACCCCTGCAAACGTTACGGGTCCGATCGGGACCCCGTCCTCAGCAACCGAGACGACGTCACCGACCCTTGCGACGTTCCCGCCGACCTCGCCAAACTTGCTTCCGGCCTCAACTGCGACACCCGCGTTCACGCCCCCCGCCTCGCCTGCGTCCCCGACGACCTTCGCTCCAACGATCGTGGTGACCCCAGTCTTGACGACCGTCGCACCGACCGCCGTAGCGGCAACCCAAGTCTCCCCGACGACTGCTCCCCCACCCACTCCAGTGCCGGCAGCTAGTGTGGTGGCCCCGGCGTCGACTGCTCCACCCGCATCGACACCCAACCCTGTGGCTGCCACTCCCGCACCACCAGTGCCGACTCCCCTGCCATCCGCGCGCGTACCCGAACGCGACGAGGTGACCTCGTGGTAGCGCTGGCGCACACTGTCCGCTCAAAGCTCGGGGTATTCGCACGCTTGGTCCTCTATTCGTCAGCGTCAGTCATGATCGCGGCAGTGCTCGCCGTGAGCGTCGGACCACGCATCCTGCCGTACCAGTCATTTGTGGTGCTGACCGCGTCAATGGCTCCTCAGATACCCGTCGGTTCAGTCGTGATGGCTGTGCCCGTCGGGCGTGCGGAGCTGGCCGTCGGCGACGTAGTCACGTACCAACGAGCCGAGGAACCGGACTTGCCCGTCACCCATCGGATCGTGGCCATGCGCGCCGTGCCGGGGGCGATCATTGCTCGCACGAAAGGCGACGCCAATGATGTCCAAGACCCGTGGGAGGTTCAGCTCGGACCAACGGTCCTTCGTGTCGCGTTTGCAGTCCCACTCGCCGGGTACATCCTGTTTTTCGCGCAGACGTTCGTCGGCCGCGTCCTGACGATCGGGATGCCGCTCGTCGCCCTTGCCGTCATCGGCATCCACGAGTACCGCGCAGCACGCCGCCTCGCGAACGCTGGCACCACCGCGACCGCCACGGCGGCCTGATCGGGCAACGACGATGGCATCGGCACCGCGATCGGTGAAGCCTCAGGGGGCCAACCTCGGCAAGAAGAAGGGCGAACGACCACTGCCGCTGCCGTTCATCTTCGGGCTTCCGACAGTGGCCCTTGTCGTCATCGTCACGGCCTTCATCACCGGCGACCGGAACTTCCCCCTGCTCAACGTCCTGACGGGTGGGGGGCCGCCCATCGCGGTGGCACTCGTCGACGCGACAACCCTGACGGTCCTCTCCGGGCAAGCCCAAGTGAAGTCGAAGGGGGCAGCCGACTGGAAGGAAGGCATCAACGGGCAGACCTTGACGACGGGTGACGCCGTGAAGACGGTCGACGGAAGCGCAGCCCTCGTGACCTACTTCGAGGGTTCGACCACATCGATCGAGGATGACGCCGAAATTGTCCTCACGAAGGTCGAGAAGAACCCGAACGGCGTCACCACTGAAATCAGCACCCAGATCGTGGCCGGCAAGACCTGGACCAAAGTATCCAAGCTCCTGGATCCGGCAAGCTCGTTCGCGATGGAGACCCAATCGGCGGTTGCCGTGGTGCGGGGCACGGAGTTCGCCGTCCAAGTGAAGCCGGACGGAACCACGAGTGTCGCGACCGCTGACGGAGAGGTGGCAATGGCCGCGCCGGGGCAAGACCTTCGGACTGCGGTGATCGTGAAGCCCGGCTTCGAATCGTCAGCCGCCCCTGGGCAACCTCCCTCGGCACCGATCCCCGCACCGCCGCCGAAGCGCGCGATTCGCCTGAACTTGGCATCACCGGCCGTGCCCCTCATCACTGACGACAAGGGGCGTTCAACCGGGTGTGTCTCCGTCGCGGAAATCCCTTGCGCCATGGTCGCAAACCAGATCCCGGGTGCCGAGTACTCAGGGCCGCAGTCAGAACCGCAGACCATCTCGTTCGCGCTTGCTGAAGGCAAGGAGCGGTCGATCATCGCCAACTACACCGGAACAGGCACTGGCGGCGTCTATCACATTGCGGGCGAAATCATCGACGACGGCGCGATCAGGGGATCAACCCAGTTCGCCGCGAACATCAAGCCGAACGAGATCCAGCAGACGGGGCTCTCCGCGAAGGGCGACGGGTCGGTATCTGACTTCGCGGAGCCAATCGTCGTCGATAAGCAGCCATTCAAGGGTGCCCTGACCGTTTCGATGCTCGGCCCGACCCCTACCGGCGCCGCTGGGCAGCAGATTGCGACCCTCGCCGCGCAGAAGACCGCCGCCGCGGGTGCAACCCAAACGGCAGTCGTGGTTGCGAACGGCGGCGCGACACCGACCAAGGCGTCCCTGCTCGGCGCCCTGCCGACCCCGGACGTGCAGGCGATGCGCCAGCTTGACCCCGCGGCAGCGCAACTGACCCCCCGGGCAAAGGCAACGGAGCCTGCGACGCCTACATTGCAGCCGGCCGCGGCGGCAGCGCTCGGGTTGCCTACAGCGCCGCCAGCGTCATCGCCGACCGCTGCCCCTGCCTCCGGGACGCCGACGACTGCCAGTGGGTCACCGACCGCTTCCGTTCCGTCAGGGACCGGCACACCAACGCCCACCGTCGGCACGACCGGCACGCCGACCGTGACCGCGACGGTCACGGGAACCGTCACGACGACGGTGACTCCAACCGAGACAACTACTGTGACGGTAACCGTTACGGAGACGGTAACGAGTACTGCCACACCGACCGCTACCGGCACGGTGACCTCGACCGTCACTGCGACGACGACCGCCACCGCATCGGCGACTGCGTCACCGACCTCGACGGTGACCGCCACCTCGACCCCATCGCCTACCCAGACACTTACCCCGACGCTTACGTCAACCGTCACCCTTACCCCAACCCGAACCGCCACACCCGTGGGCTTCACCTTACGAGGCAGTTCAATAACCATCGCCGCACCCGGGGACGGAGCAGTCGCCAAGATCACGTTCGACCTGGTCACCGAGCCGGGGATCACCCTTCTGGAGGCGGATGCCGGACCGCTCGCCACGGCCACCCCGCCATCCGGTGAACTGATCCTCTCGAATCCTTTCCGGTTTAGCACGTCGGCAATCTTTACCGGACCGATCACCGTCGAAATCCCGTTTGACGTGAGTCGACTTACGGCGCCGCTCGCAGACGGGACGGTTTCCAGGGACAGCATCCGGCTGCTCAAGTGGAGCTCAACCGCGAGTGACTGGTTTGAGCCGCTGGTCACCGGTCTCAGTGTCGACTCGGCGAACGGCGTCCTGCGCGCCACGATGCGCTCGCTCGACCCGGTTGCCGGCCAAGCGGGCGTCACCACCCGGGCGATCAATGGACCGCGGGTCGGTGGAACCTTTGTGGTTGCCGTCCCGCGCACCATCGGGTTCGGGGTCGGGGTTCCAGGTCAGACCTATCTTCCGGTGTTCAGCGCCACCAACATGGCACCGGGGACAACGCTTTCGCGGACGATCACGGTGACCAACACCACGCGCAAGGCGCTGAGCTACCGGATCAAGTCCCAGCCAGCATCCGGAGCGGGCGACGGGACGGTCTTCTTCACCGACCCGGTTCAGGGCCTCCAGTTAACGGTGGGACGACCTGGACTATCTTCCTTCTATTGCGGTCCGGTGAAGGTCGACTTCGCAATCCCTCGAGACGACACCTCCGGTTGCACCGCCGGGGTCGCCCCGACTGCCCCGGTCAAGGTCCTGCAACCGTCCCAGACGGATACGCTGACTCTGAAAGTCTCCTTGCCGGAGTCCGCCGATAACCGCTTTGACGGGCTGCAGACGACGTTGGAGTTCGTCTGGACGGCGGTTGAGCAGCCCCTTACGCCGTAGTTGCCGAGGGGCGCACTTGCCGCCACCCGGTGAGGCGCTATTCGAGCGACCGGAGCATGGCTACGTACCCATCGACTCCGTTCGGACCACGCCACGGTCCCCGAGTGGTAGCCACCACGCGGTAGCCGGCCCGACCGTAGGCTCGACGTGCTGCGTTGTTCTCCCGCGCGGTGTGCAACAAGATGCCGGTCGCTCCCGCTCGCCGCGCAGTCGACTCGACCACCGCCAGAAGTGCCCCGGCGATTCCTCGGCCACGTTCGGTGGGCGCAACGCCGAGGAAGCTCAGGTACGCCTCGTTTGGTCGCGTCCGGCGGCGCGCGAATGCAAGAACCATGGGAACGAAAATGGCGGGCATTCGCCACATGCCCCGCAACCCAATGATCGCGCGGAACGGCGGAGGTTCCCGGCGACCGGACGTGGTGGCGAACTCCTCTTCGCCGGGCATGACCGCGACGGCAAATCCCATGATGCGGTCATCGGTCCCGGTCGCAACAAGGGTTCGGGCCACACGGGCGCCAAAAGAGCTCCGCCAGAGCTGTGCGAGCGACGCAGCATCCACCCCTAGGCCACGGCGGTAGTCGTCGAATGCCTCGCCAAAGACGGTTGCGATTGAACCAACGTCGTCCGGCGTCGCACGCCGGACTGCAATCTGGCCGATGCAACGGGCATTCGCGTCGCTCACGCCCCGAACTCCGGTCTTGCGAAAGCGCGACGCCCCCCCGGACACGGAGGGGCGTCGAAGCATGGCGGTCCCGACGGGATTCGAACCCGCGATCTCGTCCTTGACAGGGACGTATGCTAGACCGCTGCACCACGGGACCAAGCGACGCAGTTGCTGCGCGCGTCGACAGTGTAGCCATGCGCGCAACGGCCCGTCAATTCGGAGCCAGCTCTCAGCGCGGTCGACCGCCCTGTGCAACAATGCGCCCATGTGGATCGTACTTCAGGACCGGTTTCGGCGCCCGTTCCACGTCAACGACGACACCATCGAGTGGATAGAGGCGTTGGCAGATACGCGCCTCCACATGACCTCAGGCGAAACCAAGATCACCTGCATGTCTGCGACTGAAGTCCTCGCGACGATGGTTGCTGCGCGGCGGATCAATGTCCACAACCCGCCTCAAGTCCGGCCCCATCGAGAAGACGTCGAAGCGTGGGACTCCGACCGACGACAATGAATTGTGACGTCGAGATTGGTGCGACCTCGGACGTTACGACACGACATGAACGTATGGTCCGTGCGGCATGGTTGTGGCAAGCATGAGAATCCGCGTACCGGAGCGACGCCAGTCGACACCGCTGTTCACCGCGAGGGGACGCGATACGGTTACTTTCATTGCGTTTGTCGCTCCGAACTTTCTGGCAATCGGGTTGTTCTCGTACTGGCCCTTGCTGCGGAATATTTGGCTGAGCTTCAACTACTGGGACATGATCGCCCCGGAACCGATCTGGATTGGGGTGGACAACTGGATTGAGGTATTTACTAGCACGACATTTCCCGTGATCTTGAGAAACACGTTCACGTTTACGGTAGTCTCCGTCGGCGCGACGCTCGTCCTTGCGTTGGGTGCCGCGCTCCTCCTCAATGAACCCCTTCGCGCGCGGGACGTCGTGCGCGCCACCCTCTTCGCACCGGCAATCCTGCCTGGAAGCGCCGTGGCGCTCGTTTGGACATTCCTGTTTGCCCCGAACTTTGGCCTCGTCAGTCAAGCCGCGGTGGCGATCGGCCTTCCCACGGTCAGGTACCTCAACGATCCTTCATGGGCCATGCCGGCGGTCCTGCTTGTGGTCGTCTGGCGTCGCGTCGGCTACGAAGCCGTCATCTTTATCGCTGGCCTACAGAGCATCTCGAAGGACCTCTATGAAGCGGCCCGCGTTGACGGTGCGAATGCGTGGCAGAGATTCCGCCACGTCACCATCCCCGGTCTCGGACCCGTCGCTTTCTTCCTGATCGTCACATCAATCCTTGCGAGTTTCCAATCGTTTGACGTGATCAGGGTAATGACCGCCGGCGGTCCGGTCATCGCGACGCGTACCCTTATTTATCAGGTGTATCAAGAGGCATTCGGGGCCTTCAACGCCGGCCGAGCCGCGGTCTACGCAACAATCCTCTTCGGGCTCATGTTGTCCGTGACCATTGTCCAAGTCAGGATGGTCGAGCGCCGGGTGACGTATGAATAAATCGTCAGCGAGGGCAATCCCGGTAGGCATCCCGACGACCCGCGTGACCCGCACCTTTGCCGACCTCGCCGCTGGAATGGCTTCCTATACTGGGCTCGCAATTGCGTTCCTTGTCATAGGCTTGCCGACCTACTGGGTCGTCATCGGCGCATTAAAGGCGCCGAACGAAATCTATACGGTCCCATCAACGTGGTGGCCACTCCAGCCGCAATGGACCAACTTCTCGAAGGCGTGGGTGGCGGCACCATTCCCTATCATGTTTGCGAACAGCCTCGCAGTCACCGTCGCGAGTACCGCCGCGAAGCTCGTGAACGCGATTTTCTGCGCATATGCGTTTGCATTTATCAACGTTCCAGGTCGCACCGTTGCATTCGTCGCTATCTTGGGCGCACTGATGATCCCGGAGGAGGTTACGATCCTCCCAAACTACTTGACGGTCGCGTCGCTAGGCTATATCAATTCAGTAAGTGGTCTTATTATCCCAACAGTCGGGTCCGCGTTCGCCACGTTCTTCCTCCGTCAGGCGTTTCTCGCACTTCCGCGTGAGGTGCTCGATGCGGCGAAGGTGGACGGTGCTGGCCACCTCCAAACGCTTTGGCACGTCGTCCTCCCGCTTGCGCGGCCGGTGCTTGCGACGCTTGTCCTGTTGACGGCTGTTGCACGGTGGAACGATTTCCTGTGGCCACTCGTCGCCACAAGCCAAGCAACCACACGCACGCTCCCCGTCGGTGTGTACTTCCTATTCAATCAGGAAGGTTCGACCGAGTGGGGCGTGGTCCTCGCTGGCACGATCCTCGTTGTCGCGCCGATCATCGTGCTCTTCCTCATGGTGCAACGACACCTCGTCGAAGGGATTGCGTCCGGTGCGGTCAAAGGTTGACCGAGCCAACCGCACGCGCCAAGGCCCGTCCCCGCACCGGGGACAGAAGGGAAAACGACATGGTCACCTGGTCAAGGCGGGGGGTACTCGCCGCCACCGCCGGCCTCGGCGCGGGCTTCGCGCTGGCCGCTTGCGGCGGGGATGCCACGCCAGCCGCCGCTCCAGCTGCGTCCCAAGCCGGGCCAACCAAGATCACGTACTGGGGCGCGTTCTCCGGCAATCTCGGCAAGTCGCAAGAGGATGTCGTCAAGCAATTCAACGACTCCCAAAAGGCGGTCGTCGTTGAGCATCAGTTCCAAGGCAGCTACGCCGAGGCAGCCAACAAGCTGACCGCCGCCCTCCAAGCAAAGCAGGCCCCCGAACTTTGTGTCTTGTCCGACGTGTGGTGGTACAAGTTCTACTTGAACAAAACTCTGCAGCCACTCGACGACCTTATGAAGGCTGAGAAGGTCGACACCAAGGATTATGTCGACTCACTTTTTAATGAATATCGGCAAGGCGATAAGAGCTACGCGCTCCCGTTTGCTCGCAGCACGCCGCTCTTCTATTACAACAAGGATCTTTGGAAGAAGGCAGGCCTCCCGGAACGTGCGCCGAAGACCTGGGACGAACTGACAAAGGATTTTGTCCCTAAGCTGAAGGGAGCAATCGACTCCAAGCAGTTTATTTTCGCGCACCCATCAAGTGCGAGCTACATCGCTTGGGTCTTCCAAGGAGTCATCTGGCAGTGGGGTGGTTCGTACTCAGATAAGGACTTCAAGATCCTGATCAGCGAGGCGAAGAGCGTCCAAGCCGGCGAGTTCTACCGGGCGAGCGTGAAGGACGGTTGGGCTCAACCCTCCAAGGACGTCGACGCTGATTTCCGTGCTGGGGTTGCCGTGTGCCTCATGGGCTCGACTGGCGGCCTCGTCGGGCATGAGCAGGCGGCCCAAGGCAAGTTTGAGGTGGGCACGGGCTTCCTCCCCGAAGGTCCTGCAGGCTTTGGGTGCCCAACTGGCGGAGCGGGTATCGGTATGCTCGCCGGCCTTGCAAAGGAAAAGCAGGCTGCCGCCATGCAATTCCTAAACTTCTCGACGAACACCAAGACGCAAGCGTTCTGGTCACAACAAACGGGCTACATGCCGGTACGGAAGTCGGCGATCGACAGCAAAGAGATGCAAGACTTCCTGAAGCAGAAGCCAAACTTTAAGACTGCGCTTGACCAGCTTCCAAAAACCAAGTTTCAAGATAGCGCGCGTGTGTTCATTCCCAACGGCGACGAAATCATCGGCAAGGGACTTGAGCGGATCACGGTTCAAGGCGAAGCCCCGACCGCCGTGTGGAAGGACATCGCCGACACGCTGACCAAGGAAGCCGAGCCAGTCCTCAAGCTTCGCAAGGCACTCGGCGGCTAGCGACCAGTAGGTGCCGGGATCGTGCTGAGCTTGGTCCCGGCATTCCGCCGGTTGATATACTTGCAGTGGCTTGCCGAGGTGGCGAAATTGGCAGACGCGCTAGGTTGAGGGCCTAGTGGGGTATCCACTCCCCGTATGGGTTCAAGTCCCATCCTCGGCACCAAGACCCCTTTCCTGTTGGGAGAAGTGCAACGGGCGGTTAGCTCAGTCGGTAGAGCACGGCGTTTACACCGCCGGTGTCGGGGGTTCGAGCCCCTCACCGCCCACCGCGGGTCGCGGTCCGTGCGATTCTTACCCGCGCCGAGATAGCTCAGTTGGTAGAGCATGCGACTGAAAATCGCAGTGTCGACAGTTCAATTCTGTCTCTCGGCACCATCGCGTACCGGCCTCGCCCTCGAACGGGCCGAGGCCTTCCCTATCTCGCGGATCATCGATTCATGGCGCAGGTCCGATTGTGACTCAGTGGTCGTCCCCGTTTATCGGGAACGATGCAGCCGTGCGCCTTCTCGGTCCAGCTGAGCTCGTTGGGGCCGGTGCACACGCGTACCTCTTGACCGGCCCGGAACACGTCGGCAAGCGAACCCTTGCCCTACGCTTTGCTGCGTTCGCGACCTGCTTGGTGCCCGATGGCGGTCGAAGCTGCGGTTCGTGCCGGTCGTGCGCAGCAAGCGCGCGTGGTGCGCACCCGGACATCCACGTGATCGAACGGCGTGATGACCGACGCACGATAGTGGTCGAGCAAGCGCAGGAAGTGGCGCGAATCTCCGCGATCAAGCCTTACCAGTCCGACCGCAAGGTCGTCGTTATCGTCGATGCTGAAGCGCTCGAGGCGCGCGCAGCGAACCTGCTCCTCAAGACGATTGAGGAGCCATCGGACGACACGCGCATTGTCCTCACGTCGGGCGACGGGGACCTCGTGCTCCCAACAATCCGGTCTCGATGCCGCGAGGTCACCCTCGGCAAGGTTGGCACAAGGGTGATCATCCGTGCGCTAGAAGCCCGAGGCGTGCCGGCCGAACACGCCTCAGTTCTGGCCCAGCTATCAAACGGGCGGCCAGGGTGGGCGATCAACGCGGCAGCCGACCCATCAGTCCTAGAGGTCCGTGGGGTGCACCTCGACCTGCTGTCTTCGGTGCTGAAGACACGAAGATATGCGCGCTTGCCACTCGCCGACCGGCTGGAGGACCCACGAAATCTGGCGCGCACCCGTGAAGCGATGGCGAGTGCGCTCGCGACGTGGACCGGGTGGTGGCGGGACGTCCTCGTCGTCCGCGCCGGATGCGAGGAGCTTGCCTCCTGCGTCGATCGCATGGACGAACTGCGGGATGCCGCGACCAAGCTCGAAGTCGCCGGGATCGCTGGAGCCATCAGACGGACGGGCCTCGCCACGTCCCACCTCGACGACAATGTCAACCCACGTCTCGCACTTGAAGGACTGTTCCTGGACCTGCCTGAACTCGGCGCAGCTTGATTGCCGTTGAGGGTTGCTAGACTCGCCGTGCCATACCCACGGCAAACTCCAAGGAGCACGCGCCCTACCAATGCCCACGTACGAGTACGCATGCACCGCATGCACCCATCGTTTTGAGCTCGTCCAGAAGTTCACGGACGCGCCAGTCACCGAGTGTCCCCAATGCGCTGGGGCCCTCCGCAAGGTGTACTTCGCGGCGGGAGTGGTGTTTAAGGGGTCCGGCTGGTACATCAATGACAGCCGCCCTGCCCCCCCGTCAGAGTCGAGCAGCGCGACCCCTGCCGATCCGGCTTCTTCCCCTGCGCCCGCTACATCCGAGACCGCGGCTGAGCCCGCCGCGACAAAGCCCGAGGCGACCACCGCCCCTTCCGCGCCCGCTCCAGCTGCCGCCGCCGCGCCGTCGGCGTAGTGCACCCCCCGACAGCATGCGCGTTGTCATCCAGCGAGTCACCAGTGCGTGCGTCGAGGTGGACGGGGTTGCTGTTGGGAAGGTGGGGAACGGTGTTGTCCTTCTGGTTGGCGTGACGCACGGCGACACCGAGGCCCACTCCGCCTGGATCGCGCGACGTGTGGCTGACCTTCGCATCTTTCCCGACGCCAGCAGCACGATGAACCGGTCGCTCCTCCAAGTTGGCGGCGGCGCCTTGGTGATCTCCCAGTTCACCCTGTACGCCGACTCCTACAAGGGTCGCCGCCCTAGCTACGCGGCGGCCGCGTCGCCGGAAATCGCTGCACCGCTCGTGGACGCGGTCGCCAGAGGGCTCAGCGACCGGGGCCTCGAAGTGGCAACCGGACGTTTCGGAGCGCATATGAACGTGCAGATCCACGCGGATGGGCCGGTGACGATCATCCTCGATACTAGTGGCGTTCCGTCCCTAGTACGGACATAGGCAGATCACGGAGCCGGCAGCGTCACAAAGGGGAGAGCGTGTGGATCGTCGACCGATCGAACGGGTTCGCGGCACGCAGGACCTTGGCACGCGCGCAGCTGACGCCCTCGATTCTGTACGTTCCCACTGCGAGGCCCGCTTCGGCACCCACGGCTTCCGTAGGGTTGACGTTCCAGTGATTGAGGCCGCAGATTTGCATCTGCGGAAGTCGGGCCTTGAAATTATTACGAAGTTGTACGCCTTCCACGACCTGGGCGGCCGGCGCGTGTGCTTGCGACCTGAGCTGACCGCCAGCATCGTGCGCGCCGCGATCGCTTCACCGGCACAGCGCCTGCCTGACAAGGTCTTCGCGACTGGTCCAGTCTTCCGCTACGAACGCCCGTCACGCGGACGCTTCAGGCAGTTCACCCAGACCGGTGTCGAGGTCCTTGGGGCGGACGGCGCGCTCGCGGACGCGGAGATCATTGCGCTCGCCGCAACCACCTTGGACTCCCTCGGGATCACTGGTTATGTGATCACCATCGGCAACGTTGGCATCCTGTCCGACGTGCTCGGGCGTCTCGGTCTGACCGGGCGCCGACGGGCGATCCTTCTCGAAAGCCTCGAGGAGACCCGACGCCAGGGCATCGATGCCGTACGCCGACGATTCGAGACACTTGACCCCGATGCCGCAGCGGCTCGCGCCGGACCCGTCGAGACGGTCCACGTCGATGGCTCGAGCACGCCGGAGACGGTCGCTCGCCTGATCGCATCCGTAAGTCCTGGCGACCTTGGGCGGCGCACGCTCGACGACGTAGCCACTCGACTGGTCGCACGGATGCAGGGTGACCGCGCCCACGAGGCAGTCGACCGGGCACTCGCATTCATTGCCCAGCTTGGCGAGGTGCGCGGCGACCCGGACGATGCACTGACCGCCGGTCGGGCCCTGCTCGAGCATCACGGCCTCGACGTCGCGCCACTTTCCGAACTCGCGCGCACTGTCACGTTGCTCGAAGCATTTGGGGTCGACCGGGCACACTTGCGGATCGATCTCGGCCTCAGCCGGGGCTTGCAGTACTACACCGGGATGGTCTTCGAGATCGATCACGAGTCACTCGGCGCCGAACGCCAGCTGTGCGGTGGTGGGCGATACGACGACCTCGTGCGCGTCCTCGGCGGTCGCCAGTCAATCCCAGCCACCGGCTTCGCGTTCGGCCTCGAACGTCTCGTGATGGCCCGAGAGGCAGACGCGGGCCCCCCGGCGGACGCCGCTCCGGCGACAGTCCTCGTCGTCCCGTCATCTCCTCCCGACTCGGCACGTGCGATCAAGTGTGCGGTGACGCTCCGTCATGATGGGATCACGGCTACGCTGGACACCAGCGGTCGAGCTGTTCGCGCGGCGGTGGCGTTCGCGGCTCGTGAGGGCTTTCCAGCGGTCGCTGTGGTATCCGGTGACGACTCGGAAGACACTTGTCGACCACGCGCGTTGAGCGAGGGATACACCGGCGCGGGTGATGCGCCCTCGCAGGCACCACCTCCGATCCCGTTCGCCGCGATGGGGCCGTGGCTCGACGCACAGGGAATCGCACGACAGCCACGAGGGTCGTGGCCTGAGAGGCGACGATGACCACAAACCCAGTCATCCTGCGAATGGGCGTGCCTTCCGGGCGGAGAATTGAGCCAGCCGCCCTGTCCTTCCTCGAAGGGTGCGGAATGCGTGTCCGCAAGGAGAGTGATCGCCAGCTCTCTGCCGGAATCGCCGGGTTTCCTGGCGTGGTCGTGTTCTTGCAACGTGCCCGCGACATCGTGACCCAGGTGACCGATGGCGATCTCGATATCGGCCTCACCGGGATTGACTTCGTCGAGGAGTACGGCGTCGAAGGCGATGACATGATCATGCTCGACGAAGATCTCGGCTTCTCGTCCGGGGACCTCGTCGTTGCTGTGCCGGATGGCTGGATTGACGTCACGTCACTGGTCGACTTGGCCGACGTGGCGATTGCGTTGCGTGAACGTGGCCAACTCTTGCGCGTCGCCACAAGCTATCCGCGCCTGGCTCAGCGGTTCCTGCACGAGAAAGGGATCACCCACTTCACGGTCGTCCCAATGGACGGCGGCGTCGAGGCCGCGCCCGGCGCAGGCTTCGCCGATGTCATCGTTGAGTTGACCGTCAGCGGGGTCTCACTCAAAGAAAACCGCCTCAAGGTTCTGCGACACGCGGTCGTGATGCGCACGCAGGCCTGCCTGATTGGGAACCGTCGGGCGCTGGCCTCCAACCCCGACAAGCGCGAGGTCACGCGTCGGATCCTTGAACTCATCGACGCGCGCGGACAGGCGCAGCAGTACTTCTCCGTCACTGCAAACCTGCGCGCGTCGTCCGAGGATGACGTCGCGCGTAGGCTTCTGGCCTCGCCCGCGACGCGTGGGCGCACCGGGCCGACGGTCGCCCGCGTCTACAGCGCCGAAGGCACCACCGAGCCGAACGGCGGATTCTGGTACGCGGCGACCGTCATCGTGCGATCACGCGACCTGCAGGAAGCGGTTGACCACTTCCGCGCAGTCGGAGGCTCAGGGATTTCAGCCGTTCAGGTGCGCTACCTCTTCGACGAGAGATCGCGTCGGTTCGATGCGCTCGCAGCGGAACTCGGGCGCTAGTGGACCACACCCACCGGTTCGGCCAGTCGACCAGTGTCCTCGACCGCTCAAAACGCCGCTGTGCCTGCGCCTGTGGAGGCCCCGCCGTTGTCTAGCTCCGCCCTACGCATCGCTGTTGCCGGCACCGTCGAGGCAGACTCGATCCTCCGGCGGATCCCCATCGACGAACTTGAACCGGACGCCGGTGTTGCCGCGCGGACCGAAAGTGTGTTTGGTGTTGCGCTAACGCCGGAAGCCTTCGTGGAACGGGTGCGTGCCGAGGTGCGTTCCCGTGGAGACGAGGCCATCCGTGACATTGCCCGGCGGCTCGGTGAGGGTTTCGATGGGCCGTTGGAGACGACGCCGGACGAAGTCGCTCACGCGTACGCTTCGGTCTCTGCCGAGTTCGTAGCCGACCTCCGTGCCGCCGCCGCACGCATCGAGGCCTTTCACCGGTTGCAGCCCAAGGGGTCGTGGATCGACTACGACGAGGGTCTAGGCCAGATCGTCCGCCCTCTTGAGCGCATCGGGCTATATGCCCCAGCTGGCCGAGGTGCCTATCCGAGTACTGTCCTGATGACCGCTATCCCAGCGCGCGTCGCGGGTGTCACCGAAGTCGTCCTGTGCATGTCGGCCCGAAACGGTGTCCAGCGCCCGGAGATGCTCGTCGCGGCAGACATTGCCGGCGTCCACCGGATCTTCAAGATCGGTGGGGCACAGGCGATCTGCGCGATGGCATACGGCACTGAGTCCGTTCCTCGGGTCGACAAGGTCCTTGGCCCAGGCAACCTGTTCGTCGTCCTCGCAAAGCGCCGCGTTTATGGGGCCGTCGACATCGACCAGCTCCCAGGCCCGACAGAGACCCTCGTCGTCGCCGACGATACTGCCGACGCCGCCGAGGTAGCTTCGGACTTGCTCGCCCAGGCCGAACATGACCCCCTCGCAACCTCGATCCTCGTCACGTCGGACGCCTCACTTGCTCACGAGGTTGCCGTTGCGGTGGAAGCGCAACTTCGCACCCTCCCCACCGCCGACGTGGCTCGCGCCTCCCTATCGTCCCGCGGAGGTGCCGTCATCGCGCCCGACGTCCCTTCCGCAATCGCGATTGCCAATGAATTCGCACCGGAACACTTGTGTCTGCTTGTCCGCGATCCGTGGTCTTGGGTCGGCGAGGTGCGCCACGCGGGCGGCGTCTTCGTCGGTTCGAATTCTCCGGAGGCCGCTGGCGACTACGTCGCAGGTCCAAGCCATGTGATGCCGACCGGACGAACCGCGCGATTCGCGTCGCCGCTCTCTGTCGCGGACTTCATCAAGATCGTGAGTGTGATTGGGCTATCGGCCCGCCGACTTGCCGAGATTGGGCCGGTCGCCGCCCGGCTGGCCCGTTCAGAGGGCTTTGAGGCACATGCCCGAGCGGTCGAATTCCGATTGCGGACGAATGGCAGCGGACGCTCATCTACCGACTGAAGAGGATATTCAGGATATCGCCATCAAGCACGACGTAGTTGCGCCCCTCCTGGCGAAGGTGCCCGCGCTTGCGCGCCTCCGCCATGCTCCCGGCGGCCATCAGGTCGTCGTACGCGACTACTTCAGCGCGGATAAATCCCTTCTCCAGATCGGAATGGATCGCACCGGCAGCGGCAGGCGCCTTGTCGCCTCGCGAGATTGGCCACGCTCGCACCTCGTCCTCGCCGGAGGTCAGGAACGAGATCAACCCAGTCAAGTCGTAGGACTGACGGATGATTTTCCCTGCCGCGAGCTCCGTCACCCCGAGATCGACCATAAATGTGGTGGCGTCCGCCTCGTCAAGTTGGGCGAGCTCCATCTCGAGCTTCGCGGAGAGCGACGCGACCAAGGTCTTCGGGTAGGCGTGGGCTTCGCGGACCCGGCTTTCATGCGCTGCTGAGTCACCGAGTTGCGCCTCACCGAGGTTCACGACGACAAGGGTCGGCTTCAGCGTCAGGAACTGGAAGCCGCGGATGTCGCGAAGCTGGTCCTCGGAGAGGTCTACCGCACGCAGGGGTGTGCCCGCCTCCAGGGCGTTCTGGAATCCCTCAAACAGCGCAATCTCCGCTTCGATTGGGCCTCGATCAGCGGTCCGGGTCTTCTTGAGGTCGGACTCGAGGCGCGTTCGGCGCCGTTCCACGACCGCAAGGTCAGCGACCACGAGGTCGAGATGGACCTTTTCCAGCGAAGCCACCGGATCGACCGGCCCATCGGACGGCACGCTTTCGTCCTCGAACGCCCTGACCACGACAACAAGCGCATCAACGGTGCGGAGCTGACCAACCCAGGCGACTTCGGCGCGATCCTTTGCCCCGAACCCCACGCTCGGGAAATCAAGGTAGTGCACTTCAGCAGGCGTCGTCTTCTTCGGCGTGAACATTTCGGTTAGGCGATCAAGGCGCACGTCAGGCACCTTGACCACGGCAACGTGGGTCTCTTGGCCGTGGCCGCCCGCGGTAACCGGGGCCTCTCCGCCGGTGAGCGCATTAAAGAGCGACGTCTTGCCGCTCTGGGGTAGTCCGATGATGCCGAGGCGCATGGGAATCCTTGACACGTTAGGGTCGCGCCAAGCGGACGCGCCGGGTGGAGTCTAACGGCGCTGGGCTAGCGCACGACCTCGAGGACCAATGGCGGGCGGGCGACTGGCCCATCGACCCACGTGATTGCGCCGAGCACCGCCTGGACCGACACATCGGCCGGGCCTAACGGGTGTCTGGAGTGAATCGTCGCGAACGCCTCGCCTACTCGAACAGTGTCGCCGATGCCCCGGTGCATCACCACACCGACAACGGGATCGATCACGTCTGCCTTCGTCGCCCGCCCGGCGCCAAGGTGCATCGCGGCCTCTCCGATCGCCCGAGCCCTGATCCGTCCAACGGTGGCGCCACGGGGCGCGAGGACGTCAAAGCGATAGGGCGCCTTTTCAAGGCGCGACGGTTCATCAACGATCGCACCATCTCCACCTAGCGACATCACGAGGTCCCGCAGCTTGGCGAGCGCTGACCCGTTGGCGACGGTCGCCTCAAGGCGTGTACGTCCCTCCGCGAGTGTCAGCGCCGCGTTCGATGCCACCATTACTTCCGATCCAAGGACGACGCAGAGTTCAAGCAACTCCTTGCATCCCCTGCCAGCGACCGTCTCGATCGCCTCTTGCACCTCAAGCAGGTTGCCGACCGCCTGGCCAAGCGGCGCGTCCATTCCGGAGAGGACGGCCACGACCGCCAACCCAGCGGCACGCCCGAGGTCGACCATCGCACGCGCGAGCTCTCGAGCCGACTCGAGAGTCGCCATGAACGCACCATCGCCGACCTTGACGTCAAGCACCACAGCGCGAGCGCCGGTGGCGATCTTCTTGCTCATCACTGAACTGGCGATCAACGGGATCGACTCGACGGTCCCCGTCACGTCGCGCAGCGCGTACAGTCGCCCGTCGCCCGGTGCCATCTCAGGTGACTGCGCCGCGATCACCATCCCGCTCTCCCGCACCGCACGCTCAAACGAAGCGGTGTCAAACGTCGTGGAGACGCCAGGGATTGCCTCAAGCTTGTCGATCGTCCCACCCGAATGCGCGAGGCCCCGGCCCGACATCTTCGCGACGACGCAACCGGCCGCGGCGAGCATCGGTACGAGGACAAGGGTGGTCTTGTCGCCCACTCCCCCAGTCGAGTGCTTGTCAACAACTGGAACCTGCAAGTCTCGGAATGAGAGCCGGCGCCCACTGTCGACGAGCGCTGTCGTCAGCTCGGCCGTCTCGGCAACATTGAGGCCTCGCCACGTGACGGCCATGAGCCACGCCGAAATTTGGTAGTCCGGCACGTCACCCCGAAGGTACGCGCCCATCAACCAGCCAATCTCACCCGGTCGATGCGTACGCCCGCTCCGCTTGTCGTTGATCAAGTCGACTGCACGCACCGCCCACCTCCCAGATGCCTTCAGGGCACTCAGCCGTCAGGGTAGCCCCACCTCGGTCATGCCATCAGCGTTACGAGCCTCCGGGCGTCGGGTAGGCGGGCGGCCAAGTCGGCTGCCCGCGCCCCAGCGCTTCCGTGATCACGACGCCATAGCTCCGCGGCGACGGCGTGTACGGTTACGCCGGCGACTGCGCCGTGCCATGGACTCGCGCCTTGCGCAAGGAGCGCGCCGATCAACCCAGCCAGGACGTCGCCACTCCCGGCGGTCGCCAGCGCCGCGTTCGTGTGGGCACCAACCGCAACGCTCAACCCCGGCGATGCGACCACGGTCGGCGCGCCCTTCAGCACGACAACCACACCCCAGCGGCGCGCCGCCTCGCGCGCCACGCCGATCGGATCGCGGAGCACGGCTTCGATCGACAGTCCGGTCAGACGCGCCATTTCTGCAGCGTGAGGTGTCACGACCCAAGGCGCGTTTCGACCATCCATCGTGCCAACCAAAGCGTTCAATCCGTCGGCGTCGACGACCAAGGGGACAGCGAACGGTAGGGCCGCCATCAGGGTGCGGACAGCTTCCCTTGTCGACCCCTCGGAACCAAGGCCGGGGCCGACGACGAGTGCGCGCATGCGCGTGGCAACTTCCACAACTCGGTCGACGTCGGAAATGGCAAACGAAGTTCCGTCGCTCGCCATCGGCGCACTCACGACCTCTGGAGGCCAGCTCGCATCAGTAGCACGGCCAGGACGTGCCACCGTGACGACACCCGCCCCACCGTGGATCGCCCCGAGCGCCGATAGGGCCGGCGCACCGGGGTAGAGACCGCATCCCCCTACAACCAGCACGCGACCGAAGCTTCCCTTGTACGAATGGTCCGGCCGTGCGGGCAGGATGGCGGCGGCCTCACGTCCGCCAACACGACGGATCGTCCCGTCATCGGGGACGCCACGGGGCTCGTGCCGCGTCCACGCCAAGTCCGGCAGACCAATGTCAAGTACGTCGACGTACCCCGCGAGGGTCGCGCCTTCACCGACAAAGCACCCGGGCTTCGCTGGCCCGGTCGATAGCGTCCGCGTTGCACGGAACGCGCCCAGAGCCGCCTTGCCGGTATCAGCATCCACACCCGAAGCGATATCGATGGCGATCCACGCCTGCCCCGGCGTGCGGGAGGCCGCCGCACAACGGGCGAGGATGGCCTCAACATCCCCCCGGAGCGGGCCAGTCGCGCCAATCCCCAAGAGACCGTCCACAACCACGGCCGATGACGACAACGCCTGGTCAATCGCGTCCATGGCATCGGCTCCGGCATGTGCGCCAATCCGCTTGATCCGCACGCGCGATGCAAGATCCGGTGACTGAAGGGCGTCAAGGTGACCGTCGGGAGCGCGGCTCGAAGCCACGCCGATGGTCATGTCCCAGCCGTATGCCGATGTGAGGCGACGGGCGGCGACAAGCGCGTCGCCGCCGTTGTTCCCCTTGCCGACAAGCACGGTTGCCGTCCTATCGCGGCCATGCAGGGCAGCAAGGCGATCCGCGATGGCCGTTCCTGCCTGAACCAGCAGGATGGAGCGGTCAATGCCGCCGGCTTCGGCGGCAATCTCGATCGACCGCATCTCCGCCGCCGTCACGAGGCGCACGTCAGCAATCCGGATTGGTGGTCTCGGGACCGGACGCAACAACCATGGCGATGGCCATCGCCCGCGAGTGCGACAACGAGACCTCGAACTGGCGCAGCCCAATCTCGGCCGCCCTGGCCGCTGCCCTGCCATGCAGGACCATAGTCGGCTTCCCTCGACGATCCGGAACGACCTCCATTTCGCGCCACGATATGCCGACGATTCCGGTGCCAAGGGCCTTGCTTGTCGCCTCCTTTGCGGCAAATCGGACCGCGAGTTCAGGAACCCGACCGCGGCAGTACGCGACCTCAGCGGGTGTGAAGATCCGGGTGAGGAACCGCTCACCCCACCGGACAATCACGGCTGCGACGCGATCGATTTCGATCAAGTCAACACCGCACGCAAGGGTCATTATGCTCGCCCCATTCTCAGGGTTAGTCGGCCCACAGGTGGATCGAGTTCACCGACGATGCGTAGTCCCATCCTGAAGCAACCACCTCCACACGGATGATCCGCCAAGGACGGGGCACCAGCGAGAGGAGTGACGCCTCGTATCTCTGCCATTCGCGCGACGCCACGCGCGTCGCATCCCGCACCGGCAGCCCGTCGTCGTTGTGCAGGAAGAAGCCGTGAGTCCAAGAGTGCACTGTGCCGGTGATGTCCCGGAAGGTGATCCGCAACATCATCGGGTACTCCGATCCTTGCCACCCTCCGCCCGACAGCGAGTGCTCGAGCACGCGCACGCCTGCCTCAATATCCACCCGCTCAAAGTCCCAGAGATCGACGTCAACATTCTGGCTCAGGATCGTCTCGCCATGTCCGACGCCTGCGCGGGAGAACGAGATTGCGCCGTCGCCCTCAACTTTGATCATGCCCGCAGGATCCCGCTCAGAGATGTCCCTGAACTCCCACTCGGCAGGTACACCTGACACGTCGGTTCCACCGAACACGGGGTTCTGCAACAGGTCGCGCCGGGCGGGGAGTGCACCGATCGGCCCCTTCCCGCGGTCAACGCGCACCCGTTGGCCGGTGACCGCCGCTGCCGTCTGACCGTTCGCGTGGGCCGTGGCAACACCGCGGCGAGTCGTCACCTGAGCGGTGTCCTTCGTGACGTCGACCGAGTAGCTTCCCTCGACCAAGTGCACCTCGCCTCCGGGCACGCGTGCCTGGACAAACGCGTTCGCCTCCTCGTCGGGTGGCGGTGCAACCCCAAAACGCACCCGGCCCTCATCGACGACCAGCACCAGCGTGTACCGATCCGGTCGAAAGCGAGCCCGCTGGCTTCTCAAGAGGGTCACCGTCGTGTTGGGGTAGACAAGTGCGGTGCTGCCGTCGAAGAACTGGATGAAGGCTCGGGCGTTGATGGCCGTTCGCACGACATCACCTTCGTCGAGGGAGTCGCGTGCCTCGGCGGCGACCCAATCGCCGACGCCTTGGCGTTGGAGGAAGATGACGCTCTCGACGGCGCGCACCGAGGCAGCCTTGGACTCGATGGCCCACCCGACGTACCACGCCCGCCCAGCTGGAATCGTGACAGCGAGTACGACAAGGAGCGCCATCGCTCCGACGGTCACCCGCCACGCCAAGACGCTGGCTTGATCAACTGTCGCGGTGTACGCACTGAACGATTGGACAAAGGGTGCGTAGGCGGGTCTGGTCGCAATGATCCGGTCGGCGGCACGCGTGGCAGCGTCGGTCGCGGCCGTCTCAGCCGACGCCGGCTCTCGCACACTCACGCGAGCGAACCGCTACTGAACACTCGGGAGCGCACACGCGCCACGATCCGGGTCACGTCTCTAGAAACGCCCCGCATGGCAGCGTGGCGAGGGGTCACGCGCGCCTAGTTCTCGCGTTCCTTCCGGCGCTTCTGCACGAGTTCGACGGTCGCGGTCGTCTCGCCAATCCCGGACCGCACCGACTTCGGCGCCGCGTCCTTCTTGGGCTTCTTGGTCTCTCGCTTCGCCGGCGTCCCTGGTGGCATCTTGGTTCCTCCGACACCCTGTCGCGTGGCAATTATAGGCTGGTGCGCTTACTCCAACGTTGCCGGTTACCCTTGCTCTGCCAGCCGGGATGGCGGAACAGGCAGACGCAGCAGACTTAAAATCTGCCGCCCGCGAGGGCGTGCGGGTTCGAACCCCGCTCTCGGCACCAAACTCATTGAATCGTCGTCGGCATTTGCGCTCCACGTGTAGTCTTGCACCCGGCAAAGACAAGTCCAGTTGTCATGCCGTAAGGTCTACCTGACATGGGCGTAAATGCTTCAAGCGACCTGCGCGCTCGACGAGACGCGCAGGGGATCACGCAAGCGGATCTCGCCGCGCGGGTCGGCATCAGCCGCCAAGCGTTGGGGGCGATTGAGGCCGGCCGATCGGTGCCGGCGGTCGATGTCGCCCTCCGCATCGGTCGCGTCCTTGGCGCCTCGGTCGAAGCGCTCTTCGGGCGAGATGATCCGCGGCTTGCCGTTTCGTCCGTCGGTGCGGGCGACTTCCCCGGGGGCAGGGTGAGTCTGGCGCATGTTCGAGGCCACTGGGCCGCGCACCCTCTCGGTGATGACGGATTGCGTCTTGCATCCGATGCCATTGTCGACGTTGACGCGCCGGGCCACGTCTGGTTCACCCGTCCCGAAGCAGCCGCGCGAGTGAACGTCGCGGTTGCCGGGTGTGCCCCAGCGATCGGGATTCTGGCGGACCGTCTCAACGCACAGACCGGGCCGGGTCGCTTTGTGTGGCTTGCGCAGTCGAGCGGCCGCGCCTTGGCGTCGCTGGCAACCGGACGCGTCCACGTCGCCGGGGTCCACCTCGTCGACGATGCATCGGGCGAGGCAAACGTTGCGGACGTGCGCCGGGCGGCCTGCCCGTTCCCGGTCTCCTTGGTCACCCTCGCACGGTGGGATGCCGGGCTCATCGTCCCAGAAGGCAATCCACGGGCGATCCGGGGTGTTGACGACCTCCTGCGCCGCGGGCTGCGAGTAGTAGTTCGCGAGTCGGAAGCGGGGGCGCAACGCCTACTCGAACGCTGCCTGCGTCAGGCCGACCTGCCCCTTCACTTGCCAGACGTCGCCGTGTTGCGCGCTGGCGGGCACCTTGAGGTAGCCCGCCTGATCCACGCAGGCGTGGCCGACGTCGGGATCGCCACCCGCGACGCTGCCGTCGCGCTTGGACTCGGCTTCGTGCCGCTTGCGGTCGAGCGGTTCGACTTGGTGTTCGAGACGTCGTTCCGCGACGACCGGAGATTGGTGCGACTCCTCGACGAACTCGCCACCGGGGGACTACGCGCCGACCTCACCTCGCTCGGCTATGACGTGGGTCAATCTGGCGCACACGTGGCCAACCTTGCGGCCTAATGGCGGCCAAAGGCCCCAGGAGATCACGGTGCACACGCGTCGCTCGTTGCTTGTCGCGTTCCTGCCGATAGCCGCCGCCGGCTGCGGCGGGATCGAGGCACCGGTTGGAATCACAAAACCAATCGCGGCCGCGCCGCCGTCGGCACCACGAACGACCACTGAAGCGATCGCCAGCCCGACATCGGCGCCCGTCGTGGAACCGAAAGCGGTAACCGTGTTCGCAGCGTCGTCACTCACCAATGTGTTCGACCGAATCTGGGCCGCGTTCAAGGCGCAAGCGGGCAATGAAGGCATTGCAATAACCGCAAATTACGGCGGATCGACCCAGCTTCGCACCCAACTGCAGGAGGGGGCGGCGGCCGACATCTTCGCGCCTGCCGATCTCGCCCAGATGGAGCAGGCGGCAAAGGCAGGACTCCTTGAAGGCGATGCCAAGACGTTTGCACGCAATCGATTGGTCGTGATCGTCCCGAGGGCCAACCCAGGCAAGGTCGCAACGTTGGCCGATCTGGCCAAGCCTGGCCTGAAGTTCGTGACCACTCCGGCCGATGTGCCGATTGGTGCCTATACGCGGACTGCGCTTAAGAACCTCGCGGCCGACCCGTCCCTCGGTGAGGGGTACGACGCAAAGGTCCTTGCGAATATCGTGTCGGAAGAGGCAAATGTCCGGCAGGTGGTCCTCAAGGTCCAACTCGGCGAGGCCGATGCGGGGATCTGTTACGGCACCGACGTCACCGCCGTACCGTCTGGCGAAGTAACCGCCATCGACATTCCAGATGCCGCCAACGTCGTCGCGGAGTACCCCATCGCCGTACTAAAGACCGCCAAGGCCCCCGCAACCGCGCGACGCCTCATTGCCTTCATCACATCGCCGAACGGTCGAATGATCCTCGAAACCGCAAAGTTCAAGCCTGCGTGACGTCGATCGGCGCGCGCCGTTGGCGCCAGACCACCGGCAGAATGTGCGGGTGACCACCGACCAACAATCGTTGCCGGCGCACATGCCCCGGCGGGTGCCGGTGTTCGCCGCCGTTGCCTTCGCCACGCTCTTAGGGCTTCCCGTAGCGGCCCTCGTCGTGCGATCACTCGGCACGCCACTCGTCGGACCCGGGAGCCGCGCTGATGCCATCTCCGCCGCGATGGCGCTCTCACTGCTCACGTCGATCGAAACCTTGGCGTTCGCGATCATCGTCGGAACCCCCGCCGCCTTCGCACTCGCCCGCGTGCCGTTTCGCGGCCGGGCAATCGCAAACGCCCTCGTCGAAATCCCGATCATTCTGCCTCCGGCCGTCGCTGGCCTCGCGCTGCTCATGGCGTTCGGACGGCGCGGGCTCGTCGGGGTCTGGCTAGCCGACGCCGGGATCTCGCTCGCGTTTTCAACAACCGGTGTGGTCGTGGCGCAGTGCTTCGTGGCGATGCCGTTCTACGTCCGGACCGCCCGCGCGGCATTCGAACGCGCCGACCGAGACCTCGAAGCGGCGGCGATGGTCGACGGGGCCACCGGGTGGGGCGCGTTTCGACATGTCACCCTCCCAGTCGCACTGCCATCGCTTGGCGCGGGTGCCGTGCTGTGCTGGTCACGCGCGCTGGGGGAGTTTGGCGCCACATTGATGTTCGCCGGGTCCCTTCGCGGGCGAACACAGACGATGCCGCTGGCCATATATGCATTGCTCGAAAACGATCTGGACGGCGCCGTCGTATTGGGCACCGCGTTTGTCGCGATCGCAGTCGTCATAATCGCGACGTCGTCGTGGGTCAGTCGACGCGCAGTGACTAACTACTAATGTGCACCGCAAAGGTGCACCTGAACGAGGGAGGTGACGGCCGGAATCGAACCGGCGATAGAGCTTTTGCAGAGCCCCGCCTTAACCACTTGGCTACGTCACCAGACGAGGCACGGAATGGCAACCCATGAGTGCCCGCACGGGAGGGAGCGGAAGACGGGGGTCGAACCCGCGACCTTCTCCTTGGCAAGGAGACGCGCTACCACTGCGCCACTTCCGCACAAGGCGCAGATCACGCCTTGGACGTAATCATAGCGACACCCGCTTGGTGTCGCAACTTCTACCCCTCGTCAGGAACAGTGCACATCACCCCGATGCCGGGCACGGTCTTCAGCATTACAGGGTTCGCAGGGTCATCCTCAACCTTCCGCCGAAGCCGGTGCACTGTGACGCGAACGATATCGGCGGCGTTGGAGTCATCGTAGCCCCAGACCTTCCGCAGGAGGACCCTTGTCGGTACGACTGCGCCCTTCGACTGCATCAGTGTGTGCAGCAACTTGAACTCCGTGACGGTGACCTTTACCACCTCGCCGTGCTTGGTCACCGCGTGCTTATCCACATCTAGGATCAGCGGACCGGCCTCGTACCGCGTCTGTTCCGCCGGCGTGGCCGCGGCCTCGGCCTCAGCCCGAGTGCGCCTGATGTTGGCACGGATACGGGCGAGAAGCTCACGACTGGCAAACGGCTTCGTGACATAGTCGTCCGCGCCGTTGTCGAGGCCGGCAACCTTGTCCTCCTCGGAGGCACGCCCAGTCAGCAGGATCACGGGGACCATGCTGCGCGACCGAATCTCCTTCAGGATGTCAAATCCGTTCCACGCGCCAAGGTTGATGTCGAGGAGGATCAGGTCTGGCTCCTCCGCCTCCTGCATTCTCCGATGCACTGCAGGCGCGTCATGGGCGCGGCTGACCGAGAACCCCGCGCGCCTGAGCGTGACCGTGACGAACTCCACGAGTCCCCGGTCGTCATCAACGATCAGAACTTCCATGTAAGTACTCGCTTCGACCACATACTAAATGATCGCACCTCCGGAAGGCATGCGATCGCTGGCGGAGGGTCAGGGAAAGGCAACCTGTCTGCAATCTGGGGGAGGTTGCACGTTTGTCCACTCTCTGCGATGCTACGGCAATCTCGGGGGTCTTAGGGGAACGCGGCCGGCGGCTTGAACCGCTGGCTTGTGAGGAACACTCTCATGGTCACCACCGCAGCGGCGACGCGTCGCTCCTTTATCGGAGTTGCGTCAGCGGTAGCCGGCACCGTCGCCGGCGGACTTCCGGCCATCGCCCAAGCGGCGTCGGCTGCCCAAGGCGTGCAGGTCATAAAGTTCGTGAGCTCGTTCCCGATGACCGGAAGTAGCTACGGCCAGACCAGCACCGTCGTCAACGCCATCCGGATGGCGCTTGAGGAGGCGGACCGCAAGGCCGGCGACTTCGTGATCGAATACGAGGCGCTTGACGATGCGACCGCCGCAGCCGGGAAGTGGACCGCTGACAAGGAAGCTGAGAACGCCAACAAGGCGCTCAATGACCCTGATGTCATGGTCTACTTGGGCACGTTCAACTCGGGCGCCGCGAAGGTCTCGATTCCGATCTTGAACCCAAGCAACCTCGTAATGATCAGCCCCGCGAACACGTACCCTGGCTTGACGAAGCCAGGCAAGGGCGAGGCGAACGAGCCGGACATTTACTACCCGAACGGCGTCCGTAACTACAGCCGCGTCGTGCCCGCCGATGACCTTCAAGGGGCGGTCGGCGCAAATTGGGCCAAGAAGCTCGGCGCCAAGACTGCATACGTCATCGACGACACAGAGCTGTATGGCAAGGGCATCGCCGACGTCTTCGTATCGAGCGCAGCGAAGTTGGGGATGACGGTAGCCGGTCGCGATGGCATCGACGGCAAGGCTTCCGACTATCGCGCAGTTGCGACCAAGGTGCGTGCCGCGAAGCCCGATGTCGTTTACTACGGAGGGATCACGCAGAACAACGCTGGCAAGTTGCTCAAGGACCTTCGCTCCGCAGGTGTTGATGCTCCGTTCATCGGGCCGGATGGCATCTTTGAGGACGCATTCCTGAAGGACGCCGGTGATGACGCTGAAGGGGTCTACTGTACCTTCGGTGGGGTGCCGGTCTCCGCGTACACTGGCGATGCAAAGGTGTTCGCCGAGAAGTACGCGAAGCTGCATGGCGGCAATCCTGAGGCGTACGCAATCTACGGGTACGAGATGACGAAGGTTGCGCTTGCGGCGATCGCGAAGGTGAACGTGAAGGACCGCGCCGCGATCCGTGACGCCATCTTCGCCACGAAGGACTTCAAGGGCATTCTCGGCACCTGGAGCTTCGACGCCAACGGTGACACCACCCTGACGACCATGAGCGTCAACGAAATCAAGCGCACGGCGGAGGGTAAGCTCGAGTTCGAGCTTATCGAGGTCGTGTCCGCCGGGTAGCATCACGTGGAGCCACATCGCCGTGGCTCCGTGAGCACGTCAGCACGGCCGCCGTCGTTGCACCCACGGGTGCAGCGACGGCGGCTTATTCGTATCCTGTGCACGTGCATCGGTCCTGCGTACCCTGCCTCGCATGGGCACCACGAGCCCCGGAGTGTTGGTTAATGGCCGGCTTCGAGTTCCTGCTCCAGCAACTGGTCACGGGCATTGCCAACGGGATGCTGATCACGCTGATCGCCATCGGGTACACGCTCGTGTACGGCATCATCGAGATGATCAACTTCGCCCACGGCGACGTGTTCATGCTTGGGGCCTTCAGCGCCCTGACGTTTCTCCAGCTCGTCGGGGCGCAGGCGGTCCGCCGGGTGCGGAACGTCGACCAAGCCCCGTCGCCGGAGACCTACCTTTGGCTGGTCCTGGCGATGATCTTGGCGATGGTCTTCTGCGCCGCTCTCAACGTCATGATCGAGCGGTTCGCTTATCGTCGCCTGCGTCGTGGAGGGCGCATGGCACCCCTCATCTCCGCCATCGGCGTTTCGTTCATGCTCCAGAACGTCGGCCTTTACTGGAAGGGCGCCTCGCCCGTGAACTTCCCGCGGTTCATCCCCCAGATCGACCTCGTGAAGGAAATTGGTATAGATAGCTTTGTCCGCTTCACCACGAAGGACTTGTTCGTCATCGTTGTGACGGTGCCGCTCGTCATCGCGCTCACGGTATTCATCCAGCGAACGAAACTCGGCAAGGCGATGCGAGCAACCGCGCAAGATCGCGATGCGGCGCAGCTGATGGGCATCGACATCAACCGCACAATCGCGCTCACCTTCCTGCTTGGCGGGGCGCTTGCCGGTGCTGCAGGACTGGTGTCCGGCCTCTACAACAACACCGCCAACTTCCAGATGGGCTTCAGTTACGGGCTGAACTCGTTCACCGCGGCGGTTCTGGGGGGCATCGGCAACCTCAACGGCGCGATGCTCGGTGGCGTCTTCATCGGCGTGCTTGCTGCCCTGAGCGACGGCTACATCGACCCCCGCTGGACGCCGGTCGTAATTTTCGGCACGCTCAACCTCGTCCTTATCCTCCGTCCCACTGGCATTCTCGGCCAAGAATCGGCCGAACGCGCGTAGGCCTGCGAACCAATGGTCTGAACAGGGAAAACCATGAGCCAGACGCTCGCGCCAGCGCTGCCTACGGCATCGCGCCAGCCTAACTTTGGCACGCTCGCCCGAAACCTGTTCATCGCCGTGGTGCTGACGTACCCGTTTCTCGACCTGGCATTCGGGTGGCAGGCCCTGCTCGCCTTCATCCCCATGATGCTCATGATCACCTTGGCGATGGGCCTGAACATCGTGGTTGGATACGCCGGGCTGCTCGACCTCGGGTATGCCGCCTTCTATGCGATCGGCGCGTACGCCGCAGCGTTCTTCACGTCGCCGGTAAGTCCTCTCAACGCGATCCTGCCAGACTCGCCGTTCTTCTGGATGCAGGATTTTTGGGTGGCGATGCTCCTCGCCGTCTTGGTGGCTGGGTTAGCGGGGGCGTTACTGGGGGCGCCGACACTCCGCCTCCGCGGGGACTACCTTGCGCTCGTGACGCTTGGGTTCGGCGAGATCGTTCCGCGGCTCGTCAAGAACCTTGAGCCATGGACAAAGGGCGTGAAGGGCATGAACCCCATTGGGCGCCCCTACCTCTTCGACTGCACGTTCGGCGTCGATCCCTGCACCATCTTCGGGACCCAATACAAGCTTGGCATGATCCCGTATTACTATGTCACGCTGGCAATTGGTGCCCTTTCCATCTTTCTGATCATCCGGCTGCGCAACTCACGCCTCGGGCGAGCTTGGGCGGCCATTCGCGACGATGAAATCGCCGCGCAAGGGATGGGCGTCAACCCTGTAACCACCAAGCTGTGGGCGTTCGCCCTCGGCGCGTCATTCTCTGGCGCCACTGGGGCGATCTTTGGGGCGTACCTTCAGACGATTTCGCCCGACCAGTTCGAGTATTCGACGTCGGTCATCGTCCTGTGCATGGTCATTCTTGGCGGCACGGGGAACGTGTGGGGTGTCATGTTCGGTGGACTGCTCATCCAATCCTTTGACCGCATCTTCGCGGAGCGCTTGACTGGGTGGGTACACAAGTTTGGCGCGGCCACGGGGGTCCCGGCCGTCGCGACACTGCTCAGCAACTTCGACTTGCTTCGTTCCCGCCTGTTCATCTTCGGGCTATGCCTCGTCCTCCTGATGGCCCTAAGGCCGCAAGGGTTGCTGCCTGCTCGAAAGCGTCGTGAATCGGCGCTGATTGACGAGACCGAGGAGGAGGCAAACGCGCGGCACGATGCCGCCGTTGCCCAAGCCGGAGGACCACAATGACCGCCCAAGGCGCCGGCGTGGTGCTGGACGTCACTGGCCTGACCAAGCAGTTTGGCGGGTTGACCGCGGTGGACGCAGTGGACTTCCGGGTGCAGGAGAGACAAATCTGCAGCCTGATCGGCCCGAACGGTGCGGGGAAGACCACGTTCTTCAACATGGTGGCAGGCCAGTACGAACCGACATCAGGTGACGTGATTTTCGACGGCCGATCTCTGCGTGGCTTGCGCCCGCACCAGATCACCGCACGTGGTATCGGACGCACCTTCCAGAACATCCGCTTGTTCACGAACGAGACGCTGCTCGAGAATGTCCTGGTAGGCATGCACTCGCGACTGAGGAGTTCACCGGTCGCGGCGCTCCTGCGCTTGCCATCCCAGCGCCGCGAGGAAGCCGAGGCGCACGCGCGCGCGATGGATTTGCTCAAGCTCGTTCGCCTTGATCGCTTCGCCGACGAAAGTGCGGGCAACCTCCCGTATGGCATGCAGCGGCGGCTTGAGATGGCACGGGCGCTTGCGTCCCAGCCAAAGTTGCTGCTCCTCGATGAACCAACTGCGGGCATGAACCCCCAAGAGACGTTGGCGATGACGACGCTCATCCGCAAGGTCCGCGATGACTTCGGCGTGGCAGTGCTCCTGATTGAGCACGACATGCAGGTCGTCATGGACCTGTCGGAACGCGTGACGGTCCTCAACTATGGCCAGAAGATTGCTGAAGGCACCCCGCGCGAGGTGCAGCGAAACGATCAGGTCATCGAGGCTTACCTCGGGCGTCGCCACAAGCGTCCCGAGGATGAAGTCGCCGGAGCGCACGCATGACCCTGCAATCGCGCCCACCCATCGGCCCCGTCGTCCTTGAAATCGACGACATCCACACGTACTACGGAAACATCCACGCCTTGCAAGGCGTGAGCATGAACGTCCGAGAACACGAGATCGTTACCCTGCTCGGAAGCAACGGCGCAGGGAAGAGCACCACGCTTCGCACCATTTCCGGGATATTGCGACCACGGACTGGATCCGTCACGTTGCGAGGCAAGCGCATCGACAACGTCGCCGCCCATGACATCGTGCGCATGGGAGTCTGCCAGTCACCGGAAGGGCGCCACGTGTTCCCTCGGCTTACCGTGGACGAGAACCTCGACATGGGTGCGTTCATTCACTCGGACGCGCAAGTTGCCGATGACCGCAACCGAGTACTTACGCTCTTCCCGCGCCTGCGTGAGCGCCTGAAACAGCGCGCCGGAACGCTGTCTGGTGGCGAACAGCAGATGCTGGCGATTGCACGCGCGATGATGGGACGTCCGACGGTTCTACTCCTCGATGAACCATCGATGGGTTTGTCGCCACTGCTGACCGACGTCATCTTTGATGCGATCAAGGAGATCAATGCGACCGGCGTCACCGTCGTGGTGGTTGAGCAGAACGCGCAGTTGGCCCTTTCAATCGCCGATCGTGGGTATGTGATGCAGACCGGGCGCATCGTCCTGACCGACAGCGCCGCCGCGCTCACGCAAAACGAGACCGTGCGCAAGGCCTATCTCGGCGAGGGATAGTTTGCGCGCCCCGTTCCGCAACGGGGCGGCCCCCTTCGTGCCAGAACGCCACACCACGAAGGGAGCCCATGGTGGGCGCTCCTCAGACCCGCTCGATGGCGACCGTCACCTCGTGACCGTCGACCGCAAGTACCTGACGGTAGGCACCGTCGCCCAATGACGGTGTGCCGGCCGCTACCGAAGTCGCGAGGACCTCGGCGGCCACCGATGCACTGAACCGGGCAAACACCTCAGCGGCATCACCGGTCGCGTCGTAGCGCATGGCGATCCGGTCCTCGAGGTTGTATCCAGCATCCTTCCGCATACCGTTCACGCGGTGCGTGAGCTCGCGAGCCAAACCTTCGAGAATGAGGTCACGCGTAAGGGTCACGTCAAGCGCGACTAACGTGCCATTCTCCTCGACGACAGCAAATCCCTCAGCGTCGACTACCTCAACGTCGTACCCGTCGGTTGGAACCTCGATCAGGTCCCCGTCAATCGCCACCGTGACCGATTCACCTCGACGTTGCGCCGCCTCCACCGTGGCACCATCAAGCGCCTGTATCGCCCGGGCAACTGCGTTAACCATAGGGCCGAAGCGCGGACCGAGCGCCCGGAAGTTCGGCTTAACCCGGTAGCTAACCAGGACTTCATCGGCCGTGGCGAAACGGACCGACTTGACATTGAGCTCCTCCTCGACCTGAGCGACGAGACTCGCTACCGACTCCCGTTCGGCACGGTCTCGCGCGCGAACGACAAGCGCCGGAAGTGGTTGGCGTACCTTCACCTTCGCCTTGCTTCTGGCGGCACGGGCAAGTCCGACCACGTGCCGGGTGGTAGACATCGCTGACCTTAGGGCGTCGTCGATGAGCGACGCATCGGCGGTTGGCCAGTCGGTCAGGTGCACGCTCACCGGCGCACCGGGATCGGTGGATCGTACGAGGTTCTGGTACATCGACTCTGCCAAGAACGGCATCGACGGCGCGAGCAGGCGTGCCAAGGTTTCCAGAACCTCCCAAAGGGTCGCGTACGCCGCCAGCTTGTCGGTATCCGCTTCGTTCTTCCAGTACCGCGACCGGCCCCGGCGCAGGTACCACGTCGAGAGGTCATCCACAAACGCATCGATGCGGTACGCCGCGCTCCGTGAGTCAAAGTCCTCGTAGCGACGTGTTACCTCGCCTACCAGCACATGCAACTCACTAACGATCCAGCGATCAAGGTCGGATCGCTGGGCGACCGGGACCGGCTGTGCCCCGGGAACAAACCCATCAAGACGAGCGTAGTTGCAGAAGAACGCGTACACGTTCCACAGCACAAGCAGTCGTCGCTTGACTTGGTCGGCGACGCCGAACCCGAAGTTGAGGTTCGACTCGGTGTTCGCGCTGGCGAAGAGCCAGCGCATCACGCTCGCTCCGATCCGTTCCGCCGCCATGTTGAACTCGATCGCGTTGCCCCAGCTCTTGTGCATCTCGCGACCGGTCTCGTCGCGCAGCAGGGCGTAGCCAAGCACCGCCCTGAACGGTTCCGTGTTCTCGAGAACCGTACTCATCACCAACAGCGAGTAGAACCAGTTCCTGAACTGCCCGGGAAAGCTCTCGGTGATGAAGTCAGCCGGAAACCACTTGCGCCAGTACTCCTTGTCATGCCGGTACCCGAGTGTCGAGAAGCTCACGATGCCCGCGTCAAGCCATGGATTCCCCACGTCAGGGATGCGTGACGCCTGCCCCCCGCACTTGCCGCACGCCACATGCACGCCGTCGATCCATGGCCGATGCGGGGTGTGCCCGTCGAACGCCTCCCATCCGGCGATCGCCCGCGCCTTCAACTCGTCATCGCCTCCGACAACGTCCCACCAATCACACGACGAGTCATCGCACGTCCAAATAGGCAGAGCGAGACCCCAGTATCTTTTCTTGGAGATCATCCAGTCGCCCATGTTGCGGAGCCAGTCGAGTTCGCGCTCAAGGCCCCACGACGGATGCCACTCGATCTTCCGGACGACATCCGCGATCTGGTCGCGGAGAGGCGCCTGCTCGTTTCCGGCAACACGCGCGTGCGCCTCATCGGCCTTCGGGCCGTCCATCGAGATGAACCACTCGTCGACGACGCGAAAGACCAGCTCGGTCTGGCATCGCCAGCAGCGTGGGTATCGATGGGTGTATGGCAGTACGCGGTAGAGGAATCCCCCGGATCGCATCTTCGCGGCGATCACCGGCGCGACGTCAGGCGCGTATTCGCCGGTGAGATCACCAAAACCTGGGTAATAACGCGCAAACTCGTCGATTGGAGCGACGACCGGCAGCCCGTACTTCTTTCCGAGCTGGAAGTCAATGTCGCCACAGCCCGGAGCGATGTGCACGATCCCCGTGCCCTCGCTTTCGGACACGTCTTCACCGGCGATCACGGTGTGAGCCTGGGCGACCCCAAGGTCAACGTTGATGGGCAGGTCGTCAAACGGCCCCCGGTACGTCAGGCCAACCAGTTCACTTCCGGCAATCTCGTCGAGGACTTCGAAGGTGCCAACGATCGCTGACGTGATCGTGCCCTTCGCAAGGATCAGAATGTCGTCGCCTTGACGCACACGCGCGTAGGTCAGTTCAGGATGTACTTCGGCCGCAACGTTCGCGGGAAGCGTCCAAGGGGTGGTCGTCCAGATCAGGAGCGACTCGCCTTGTCGCTCGTTCAGCGGCAGCTTCACGTACATCGACGTGTGCTCGATGTCGTCGTAGCCCTCAGTCGCAATCTCGTGGTGGGAGATGCCGGTCGAGCATCGCGGGCACCAAGGCATCGAGTCGATGCCCCGGTAGATCAGGCCCCGTTCGTGGCAGCGCTTCAGGAACAGCCAGATGGCGTAGTTGTTCTCGTCCGCCATGGTGAAGTACGAGTTATTCCAGTCCATCCAGTAGCCAAGCCGAATCGACTGGTCGGTCTGCATCGCCGCGAATCGCCGGACACGCTCCTTGCACGCCTCGACGAAGTTATCGATCCCATACGCCTCGATATCCCGCTTCGAGGCGAATCCCTTCTCCTTCTCGACTTCGACCTCCACCCAGAGCCCTTGGCAGTCGAACCCCTGCTGAAACCGAAGCTCATGGCCCTGCATGGCCTTGAACCGATTGAACAGGTCCTTGTAGGTGCGCCCCCAAGCGTGGTGGACGCCCATCGGACCGTTCGCCGTGATCGGCCCGTCGATGAAACTCCACGATGGCTTGCCGCGGTTCTTCTCAACCAGGCGATCAAACGCATGGTGTTCGCGCCAGAAGGCGAGGATGTCGCGCTCAAGCGCGGGGAAGTCAACGTCGGCGCCTACAGGTGAAAACATTCCCTAATCCTGCCTCGCTGGTGGCATCGGCAGGGCGGATACAGCCGCACGCGGCGCGCATGGTGCACCCACCCCCGAGTCTGCTCGGGGACGGCGCATGGGTTGCCCAGTTCGGGCAATCGCTGCTCCGCGGTACCACCCCGCTTGGCCCACGCCCCCGGCTTCAGTCAGTAAGGCGAGACCCACTCATGCGGGTGCCAAACACCCGCGGCCTGGGTAACGGCAGGCAAGCCCGGCCCCGCCTACTGGTCTCCAAGCCCTCCAAGCGCGGCGCGCAAAGAGTTCACCTTGGGGATCGGTTCGGGGGGCAGCTCAGGAGGGATATTCCGAGGGTCACCGCAACCCGATCACACCGACCCCGGGTTCGCTGCGTGCGTGCGCACCTCGTACTCGGCTCCGTCTTCGCTACTTCGCTGGCAGTGTAGGTGCGGCCCTGCGATGATGTCAACGACGTGACTGGCAACGCTAACGTTCGCTCCCTTGTCGACCGTCTCCTCCCTCGGGTGCAGAAGCCTGCGCGATATGCAGGGGGCGAGGTGAACGCGTCGCCGAAGGACTGGCGCGCCACTGCGGCCGACGGCAGGCGACGGGTTCGCCTTGCGCTGGCGTTCCCGGACGTCTACGACATCGGCATGTCCAACCTTGGCATGCAAATCCTGTACGAGGTCGTCAACCGCGATGACCGATTCCTCGCGGAGCGCGCTTTTGCGCCCTGGCTGGACATGGAAGCCGAGTTGAGGCGCGCACGCCTGCCGCTCTTCGGCCTTGAGACGCGCCACGGACTGGGCGACTTCGACGTCATCGGGTTCACCCTTCCGTACGAGCTCGATCACGCGAATGTCCTGAACATGCTGAACCTTGCCGGGATCCCCGTGCGCGCGTGTGACCGTGGACCAAACCATCCGATCATCATCGCCGGGGGGAGCACGACGACGAACCCGGAGCCGATGGCCGACTTCATCGACGCATTCCTGATTGGCGAAGGCGAGGAGGCACTGCCGGCGTTTCTCGCCCTGTTCCGAGACCTCCAAGATAGTGACGCGCGCCCTCCACGCCAACACCTGCTTCGAGCAGCCGCGGCGGTCATTCCCGGATGCTATGTGCCTGCGCTCTACGCGCCCCGCTACGCGAGCGACGGGTCGTTCGTCGGCCTTGACCCGCTCCCTGGAGCACCATCGCTCCCTGTGCGCAAGGCGGTCGTGGACCTAGTCGACCACCCCTTGCCGACCCGACCGGTCATCCCGTTCATGGAAACGGTCCACGACCGGGCCGCCATCGAGGTCATGAGGGGCTGCGGGCGAGGTTGTCGCTTTTGTCAAGCCGACCTGATCTATCGCCCTCGCCGGGTACGGCCTCGAAACCAGGTCGCCGACATGGCGCGAACCCTCCTCGCCAACACGGGATACGGCGAGCTGTCGCTCCTTTCACTCTCGAGCGCCGACATCAAGGGCATCGATGCGATTGTCCAGGACGCGATCGAAATGTTTGACGAAGACACGCTCACGATTGCCATGCCAAGTACGCGCGTCGACGCCTTCAACGTCCACTTGGCTGAACTCGTCGAGCGTGGGCGCCGCTCTGGCATGACGTTTGCGCCGGAAGCCGGCACCGAACGCATGCGCGAAGTCATCAACAAGGGTGTCTCCGAGGCCGAAACCTTGCACGCGGTGGGACTGGCCTTCGCACGTGGATGGCAGACGGTCAAGCTCTACTTCATGATCGGCCTCCCGACCGAGACCGACGAGGACGTCGCCGGGATTGGGCACCTTGCGCACGCGGTGCTCAACGTCGGCCGCAAGTACCACGGGCGCCGGGCACGGGTGACGGTGGGGGTATCAACGATGGTCCCGAAAGCCCACACGCCGTTCCAGTGGGCAGCGCAGTCCCGGCGCGACGAAATCGCGCGAAAGCTCGCAGTCCTCCAAGCCGTCATGCGCGACCGAGGCGTGCGCTTTTCGTGGCACGATCCGGAAAGCACCATCGTCGAGGGGGTGTTGTCGCGGGGTGACCGGAGGGTCGGGGCCGCCATCTTCGGAGCATGGCGTCGCGGGGCGCGGTTTGACGCGTGGAACAGCCATCTCCGGTTCGACGCGTGGCAAGCCGGGATGGCTGATGCCGGCCTCGACATCGAGACGTATGGCACGGCCGAACGTGCGGTCGGCGCACCGCTACCGTGGGACCACGTGGACGTGGGCGTGCCGCGGTGGCACCTCGCGGCGCAGTGGAATCGGGCCCGTGGGCTCGAACCCGAAGCCCGCACCCGCAATCGCTTCCTGCTCCTGCACGGCGAGGAACACCCGGTCGCCTCAGCGACCTGACCGCAAAGCGGGACTACACCATGACGAAGCGATACGAGGACGAGATCCGCGACATCCTGAAGGGCATGGACCGCTTTCCCGGCGAGGGGGAACGATCCAGTCGCCGGCGAACGCGCGCGCCTTGGCTCGCGCGGCTCTCCGCCGACCCTAGGCACCTGATGGGAGGAGCGCTGCTCCTTACCCTGTGCGCCTGGGTCATCGGCGGGCCATGGTCAAAGTCGTATGCGTTCCTTGTCGCGTTGGCGGGTTGGACGCAGATGGTCGGCCTCGTCCTTTTCGTAGTCGCCTTCGTCCTCCTGTTCCGCCAAGG
The DNA here is from genome assembly GCA_903836285.1 of uncultured Chloroflexota bacterium. Classification (GTDB taxonomy): domain Bacteria; phylum Chloroflexota; class UBA11872; order UBA12225; family UBA12225; genus CAILQO01. The sequence continues at coordinate 167 of CAILQO010000317.1, read as the reverse complement.
CGCGTTCACCGCCAGCAGCACGTACGGCTCTGCGCCCCAGCGGTGGCGAGGCAATGTGATCGAAATGCCCCGACGCGCCGGTCCCTTCTCAGGCACGGCGGCGACCATTCGCGGATGGTGGCGTCGCCTCGCGGGCCCGCGGCGACCTCCGCAACGATGGTGAGGCT
>CAILQO010000316.1 GCA_903836285.1 uncultured Chloroflexota bacterium | reverse complement strand
GGAGCGAGTGCCGTGCCGTCTCGTAGATCCCCGCGCAAACGGCCGGGACCAGAACGGTGAGGACCTCAAGGACCCGCAGGCGCACCCCGGTGTTCGGCGCACGCAGGTCGATGCGCGACAGTGGTGGGGCGATCTTGCCCCTCTCCCGTTTTCGTTCGCCCACCGTATGCTGGTTCCTCGCCTGCTGGGGGGGCGGGGTTGGGGAGGGGGTTCTCTCGGCAGGGGGAGGGGTGACGTGTCCGATCACCGACGCCGCAGCAGCGATACGCTCGAGACGACGATGCCGACAACCCCGAGCGCTGATCCGACGAACCCAAGCGTCCGTGCCGTGGATGCCTGAGCGGCGACCGCCTCGAGCGCTGCCTCGGCCGCGGTGGCGCGCTCCTCCGCCCGCTTCGCCGCCAGGGCGATGGAGGCGGGTGCAGCCACGACATCCGGGAACTGCAGCGTGTCAGCAACCTCGACGTCGGCAAAACGTCCCGGCCCGCTCTCAAACTCCTCGTCGATCCGCGCGGATCCGATCATGCCCGTGAAGCGGAAGCGGTAGCTGCCGACGCGCGTCGGGATCACATCGGCCAAGTACCCGCCGGGTGTGCCGGGCCACGGCCTGAGGCGCAGCTCCCGGAACTGCCCGCCCCCGAACGCGATGGACGCCTTGAGTGACCGATCCAACCCGTCCACCGGTTCGTTGGTGCCGACCGCACGCACCGTCAGCTCGATCGCATTCTTTTCGCCAACGAATGCCGGTTCGACGAGGTAGCCGACGACGAGCGAGTGTTGCCCAACAACGCGCCGCTCGTGCGCAAGTGCGCTGCGCGCCGGGCCGATCGCAAGGCTCACGCCTGTGCCGGCAATGGCCGTCAGGGCGATTCGCCTCGCGACGCCCCGACGTCCGCTTCGGTGCGGGGAAACGTTCGTGCCTGCCGGCGACGTTGTGTTGGTGCTCACCCATCCAGTATCCCGCGCCCCGGGAGCTGCCCACGGATCACTTCCGGGCCATCCGGGGCTTGACACCGCTACCGGCGCCGACACGCACGCACGGCGAGCGAGTACCCGAAGCGCGGGAGCGGGATCTCGACAACCAGGACGTGCACGACGAATTAGAGCAGGCTCAGCCACCGGTACGCGCCCTCCGACCGTCCAACGCCGCGTGTGGCAATGAGGATGGCGAGATGCACCAGCTCTGCGATCACGCCGGTACCCGATCGGGAGGCCCGCACGATCGTCATTCCCGCCCCACCGAGCAGCAATCGCACGTCGCCCTCACTGAAGTGCACGTGCGAGCTGCCGGGCGCCACTTCGGTGGGGTCGAGCGGCAACCACCTGGACATATGCCGGCGGAGGTTCTCATACCGGTTGAGCGAATCGAGCGCCGCGGCTGGACCCGACGCGGGAACCGTCACGACGGCAATCCCTCCGGGGCGCAAGGCCCCCGTTGCCTCCTTGATGGCGAGGACCTGCGCCTCGACCGGGGCCATCCCGATGGCACCGACATGCTCAAGGACGTCGAGCATCGTGAAGGCATCGACCTGTCCGGGCCGGAACGGCAGGCATGTCGCCGACGCGCGCACGAACGCGATGCCCGGGTACTCGCGTGCCGCACGCCGGACGTACTCCGCGTCAGGCTCGACACCGACCACCCATGCGCCAGTGGAGGCGAGCCGCGCCGCGCCGAACCCGAACGCGCAACCGATGTCCGCAACCCGTGCCGGGAGCCCGGGCCGGGATGATGTCAGGGCAGGCTCCAGCCACCGCACCGCTCGCCCCCACCGGCCGACCCACCGGAGCGCCGCCTCCCGCATGTGGGCCACCTCAAGCGTAGTTTTCCAGTACAGCGTGCGCCGCCGTAGGAGGATGTGTTCACCCGTCGCGACGAGGAATGGGACCAGGGAGGGGGCAAACTCACCCGTGGTTATCCAGTACGGCGCGCGCCTCCGTAGGAGGATGAATTCACCCATCCCTACGGTGGATCGATGATGGCAGCGGGGTTTGGGGGTGAAGGGGGGTCTCTCCACGAGTGGACACGTCGATATAGCGCCGACCCTTCCACGACACCCCGAGCCGGCCAACGCTCCGCACCATCGACTCCATCCCGATCACCTGGAACGCGAGCGCCGACACTGGGTGCAGGAAGGCATCGCCGTTCGGCACGACGAATGCCCGGAGCCACGGGCGCATCAGGACCGCCTGCGTTGCCCATGACACGGCCCCTGCGAGGGCAAGTGCCGTGCGCGTGCGCCCAGACGCGAGGGCGGCCATGCCGAGGAGCGGCAGGGTCATGCCGGCGCCGGTGCTTGCCGCCGCGACCTGGATGCCCCGCACTGGCTCGTCCGCCAGGATCGCGTACGCATTCTTGCCGAACCCGCGCCGGATCGAGGCGAACGACCGGTACATCCGGACGTCTGCAAGCGCCTCGCCCCGCCCCACGTCGATGCGGTAGCCCCTGGCCTTCAGGACCCGGGCGATCGCCACGTCCTCGGCGACGTCGGCACGCACCAAGTAGTGCCCCCCGATGGCGTCGTAGACCGCGCGCCGGATCAGGATGAACTGGCCGTTGAACACCGCCTCATCCGACAACGGGTCACGCATCCGCCGTGGGTCGACCCCGGCAAAGAACTGCTGGAACGCATACGGCAGCAGCAGGCGTTCCCAAAGGGTCTCGCACCGCTGGCGCAGGAACATCGAGAAGGCGTCGAGCCGATGGGCATGCGCAAACGCGAGGGAACCCGCGATCGCTTCCGGGCCAAGCGTCACGTCGGCATCGAGAAAGAGCAGCCACTCGCCAGCGGTCGCCGCGGCGCCAACTTGGCACGCATTCGTCTTGCCGACCCACCCGCCCGGCTTGTCCGCCTCCTCAAGGCGCACCACTGAGAGCGACGGCACCTGTGCTCGCCGCGCAAGGTCGCCTGTGCCATCGGTTGAAGCGTCGTCCACCACCACGGCATCAAGGAAGCCTCGCTCCTGATCACCTGCGATCGCCTGGAGCGAAGACAGGAGGTTCCCAAGGTTGTGCGCCTCGTCACGCGCCGGGATCACCACCGAAACAGTCGCACCCGGGGCAGCGGCTCCCTTCACCCCCCCGTTCCTCCTCCCTTCACCCCCCTGTTGCGCCGTGAGCGGGGCGACGTGGCCTCCGTCCGCCGCCGGCACGATGGGAAGGGAGCGGTAGCTGCGCGTCGCGCGCCATGCGCCCCAGGCACCGTACGCCGCCAGCACGACCGGAAGGGTCGGGTCCGCGAAGATCCGTCGCAACAGGCGCAGCACGTTCACGCTTGGGCCGACCGCGACCACGGGACGGCCGCCACCCGGTGGTATCCCGAGGATCCGTTCGGAAACGGCGGGGAGTCCGCCAATTCCTGCGGCGTGCCGTCGGCCTCGGTCGCCCGCGCCTCGACGGAGAGCTCTGGCCGAACGGGCACCCCGGGCAGCAGGGCACGCCACTGGACCCACATCGACGGTGACAGGGCAGGGATGTGGAGCTGTGCGCTGACCCATGGAGCGGAGCCTGCTCGAACCTCCACCGCACGAATCCCGCGCCGTCCGGCCAGGGCCACCCCCGCCACGTGCAGGCCATCCGCTTCGGGTCGGACCACGTCGATGCGCGCCGTGGTCCGGATCGCCGCCACATCGGTCCACCCGCGCCGTGGCCAGTAGCCGCGATGGTCTGGTGTGGCAAGCTCAATGTTCGTGAGCCACTTCACCTGCTTGAAGCCGTAGTGACCCGGCAACAGCGCGCGTGCTGGGTGCCCGTGCAGTCGCGTGAGGTACTCACCATTCATCGCGTACGCCACAAGGGCATCGGGACGGCGCGCGATCTCCAGGGGCACGCTCTCCTCGTGGCCGTCCGGCGCGCGCAACACCACCTTCCCGGCGGACGCAAGCGGCGACGCACGTTCCACGAGGTCGGCCAGCGACGCCCCACTCCACCACGCCGCGCCCATGAGCGATCCGCCCACGGGATTGCTGACGCACTGGAAGGTCACGTGCTCGTCGCGTCGGGGCAGCTGACGCAGGTCGTCGAACGTCAGCACCAGCGGCCTCCCGACCAGCCCCCCGATGCGCAGGCGCCACGTCAGCGGGTCGGCACGCGGGTCCTGCGCATTCTTGCTGACCACGTAGAACTGCGGGACCGGCGTGACTTCAGGCAGCTGGCCCACCGCCGGAAAGCCCGGAACTCGCGGGCCTGGCACCGCATACGGCACGAATGGAACCCCAGCGGTCGCCGCGGCGGCGCGGTCGCGCAACGCCATGTCCGCGAAGGCGATCCCAACGACCCCGCTGGCACCGCCAAGGATGGCTGCCGTGTGGGCGAGCGACTCGCGCCGGGGTAGAGGGGACCCATAGCCCCTCTCCCCCGGCAGCGGAGGTGGGGGCGCAGGATCCGTGGGGGCTGCCTCCTCCCATACGACGTAGGGAAGGGGGGCTGGGAAGGTCAGGCCGGTGCTCCCGGGGATGGAGGGGGATTCAGCTGGGCTTCTCGATCCAAACCACACCCCGTCGTACACCATCGCCGCGCCCATTCCAGCCACCTGGGCGATGGCGGTGCGCACGTCGGATTCC
>CAILQO010000315.1 GCA_903836285.1 uncultured Chloroflexota bacterium | reverse complement strand
GACACCGGCGAAGGACGCTGGACGGTCTTGACCGCGATTGAGGAAGACGTTCCCGCACTGGCCATCACGCACGCACTCATGACGAGGTTCCGGTCTCGACAGTCCGAAAGCTTCGGGGCGAAAGTCCTAGCGGCGCTGCGACACGAGTTCGGTGGACACGGATTCCGACCAGGCGACGCCGCAGGCTGAACCCTTCACGCGAGCGTTGCCAGAGCCGCCCCGATGGCCGCGCCGACTGCGATCAGGGGCGCGACTGGGAAGCTCACGCGAACCGACGCGCCAGGTGGCGTTCGACGTTGCAGGATTTCTGCCGTCGCGCCTGCAAGCGCCGCTGCTACCGCCGCCGTGTAGCACGCTCCGACCGGGCCCAACAGGAGACAGAGCCCAATCATTAGCTTGGCATCGCCAGCGCCAATTCGGTTCATCCGATACAGCGGGGTACTCGCGACTGCCCCGACGCACGCGCCCATCACGCCCCAGGTGATCGAGGAGGCACCGCCGAACGCACCCCGCACCGCCAAGCCGAGGACCACAATCGCCGAGACTGTGCCGTTCGTGACGCGCCCGTGACGAAGATCCGTTATCGCCGCCCACGTCGCGCCGACCGCGCCGACGACAAGCAAACACGCCGCATCACCCAACTCGGCCATGCCGTTTCCCAGACCAGATCGGAGATTACCTTGGTGGTATTCTGGCACTCAGGCATTCGGGGGGATGTGCCGCCCCAGAACCTTTCAGGCTGAGACGTGACAGTACTCGCTCCGGTCGCGAAAGTGCCCCATACGAGACGGACGGCAGGCAGCTGATGCCTTGGCGACGCGACGCTGAACCTGCTCCTCGCGGCATCCTCCGGATGGGCAGGCTGTCGCCGCGACGCACGCAATCGCGTCGGTCGCTTCTACTTGCACCATTCGGGCTTGCGATCGCAGCAGGCGCGGCATATGTCGCTGCCAACGTCGGTAACGCGAATCAGGGCGGGATTGACGCCTCCACAGGTTCGCTCCTGCCGTCACGCGCATCCGCTCCGACTGAAGTCACGTGGTCGCCGGGCACCCGATTGGGCCCGGAACTCGGGAACTTCGACCGCGCGCTCCCCAATGGAGCGGGTGGGCCGGGAACAAAGGTCAGGGTCATCTTTCCAGATCCCAGTGAAGACCGGACATCCTGGCTTGGGCGGCTGCGGGCCGTCGGCACAAGCCCCGACGTTGTCACTGGGCTCCTTGCTTGCGAGGTCAGAAGAATTCCCGTCGCGTCACGGGTGAGCGACCTTGTCCGGAGAGACCGAATACAGGTCGACCAGTTTGATGCGGGCGCGTACCGGGCACTGGAAGCGGGTGGCGACCTCTGGGGACTGCCTTACGCGTGGATCGGACCAGAAATAGGCATCGCATTGGACCGGTTGCGCTTCCCACGAGCAGGTATTCCAGCGTCTGCAACATCGACGCCAAGCGACATCGAGCGCCAGATCACAGGTTGGTCGTGGGCTGATTTTGTCGAAGCAATGGGATCCGCGGCAGAGATGGGCCGGGCAAGCGGTGCAATTGCCCTTGAGCGCTTTGGCACTATCCGTTCTTTGCCTGCCACGTGGCGTGCGCGGTGGTCAGACGAACGGGGTCGGGTCGCACTGGATGATCGCGACGGCATCACTGAAGCCCTTCGTCGCTTTGATGCGCTTCGACGCGAAATTGGCATCTCCGGCCGGCGCGCGGAGTCGACGGCGACCGTTGCGCCCAGACGTGGGACACCCACTGTCGCCCCGGTACCGACACCAGGGATTATGCGCGGTCCGGCGTCCGTCGCCGTGGGCGTTGGCGGACCGGGACTGATGCGAATGGGGCGGGCCGCCGCTGCATCAATCGAGCTTGAGCAGGCTGCCGAGCACTTGACGGCTCTTCTAATGCCGCTGCCTCGCGGTGCCGCTTCGGTCGCGGATGTCGAACCACTTCTGGCCACAATCACCCCCCGGCCGGACCGACGTGACGCTGCATGGCGCCTGATTCGCTGGCTCGTCGAAGACGGACGTCTGGCGCGGGCGGAGCGCGTTGTGCCCGCGTGGCGTGCGGCGCAAGCTGATGTCGTTGCGGAAATCGCACGTCCCGGAGCGCCGGCGAGCCAGAAGACGGACGTGATCAGTTCGCTGCTCGGCGCTGCCGATTCGCCGGCATCGATGCCACGGGAGGGCGAACTTCGCCCCGCAACTCCCACGCCGTCACCACGGAAGCCCTCGGCGCCCGAGGCGCTGATCCTTGGGGCGATACGACGAGCCGCCCCGAATGACCCGGTGCTCGATGGCCCGGCGGGCATCGAGGCACGCGCCGCAATCGGAAGCGGATTGCGTGCATGGGAGGCGGGCCAAATGGCAGTTTCGGATGCCCTCGACCACTTGGCACCAATGCTTCAGGCAATCCTCGACCGGTCGCCCAGTGTCCTTCCGGAGTAACTGCACGTAGGCGCGTAGGCCATTCCGGAAGTACGGCTGGGTACGGCTCCTCCGTATACTCGCGCGATGGTTCGACTTTCGCGGAGCGACGCCAGCGGCTCCGGCCGTGCTGGCCGGTTCATTTCGTCCCCGGTGGCTGCGGCAACCCTGGGCAACGGCCTTCGTATTCGCGTCGCTCCGATGACGCACGCGCGTTCAGTGACGGTGTCGCTTGGATTTGCTACCGGTTCCAGATATGAGTCTGCAGATGAACAGGGAATCGCTCATCTTGTTGAGCACATGCTGTTCAAGGGGACTGCGCGTTTTCCTACGGCTCAGGTCATCTCCGAAGCGATCGAAGGTGTCGGTGGCATCCTGAACGCGGGTACCGAGAAGGAGATGACGACCTACTGGGTGAAGGTTGCGAGCGAGCACCTCGAGCTCGCGATTGACCTTCTCGCGGATATGGCAACTGCCCCAAGGCTCGACGACGATGAGCTGGAGAAGGAGAAGAAGGTCGTTCTCGAGGAACTCGGTTTGGCACAAGACGCACCGGGGGAGTGGGTTCACCAACTCCTTTCCGAACTGCTCTGGCCCGACCAACCCCTCGGCCGCGAGATCGCCGGCACCGAGGAGACCGTCATGGCTCAGACACCAGCCAGCCTGGCGCGGTACTTGCGGCGGACCCACGGCTTGTCGAATGCCGTGCTTGTGGTAGCTGGCGATGCACTCCCGGATGAGGTTGTCTCACTGGCTAGCGCACGTCTCGGGCAGGCGAGCGGTCCGTCACCCGTCTGGGAACGGGCCCATGGGTTGGGTGGACAGCCACGGGTTGTCACGGAGACCCGGGCGACTGAGCAGGCATACCTCGCACTCGCGGGCTACGGGCTGCCCAGGGGCCACCCTGATCGATACGCACTACGGGTGCTCAATTCGATCCTCGGTGACGGCATGAGCAGTCGGCTCTTCCTGGAGGTTCGCGAACGTCGTGGCCTCACCTATGACATCGCGTCCTACCTCGTGAACTTTCACGACACCGGGGCGATGTCGATCGCCGCGGGAGTGGAACCTGAGCGCACGACTGAGGCAATTGAAGCGATCATCGGAGAGATCACTAAGCTTCGCGACGAACGAGTACCTGACGCGGAGTTGCGAAAGATCAAGGCATACCTCCGCGGACGCACCCTGTTAAGCCTTGAGGACACTTCTTCCGTTGCCTCTTGGTGGTCATCACCTGTCTTGCTCGGTCACGAAGAACGGACGCCGGACGAGGTGCTCGATCTCATTGATGCAGTGCATGCGGACGATGTCCAGCGAATCGCTAACGACCTACTCGCGCCAGGTTCATTTCATTTGGCGCATATCGGGCCACCAATCGCGCACGATGCACTGCTGAGGCCATTGATGGGGTAAGTGCGCCACGGTCAACCTTCCTTAATCGTGAATGTGGCCGACGCCAGTACGTTGCGCGCCTCGCAAACGGTGCCCCATGGAAGTGGGCTAGCTGGTTGCCTCGAACTAGCGGTTCCCGCACATCGTCGTTACGCACGGCTTAGACGATCCGACTGGAAAAGGTCGTGAGTCTCCCTAGCGGTTCGTCGCGGCGATGGCGTCCGGAGCGGCTCGGAACGCTGTTGGCTTCAATCAATCGTCGGTCGCAACGTACGCAGATTGCACGGCACTCGCGTTCGCTGGTGACTGTCCCGAGCAGCACACTTACGACACCAATAGGTTTGCTGCGGAAACCGCGTAAATGGCGATGATCCTTCTCCGGAAGACGTTGTGCACCTCGCGTGGCGCAGGCTGCAGGCTCGACGACTAGGGCAGGGACCGTTTCGAGAGGGACGCCTGTTCTTGATACGGGTACCCTCCACTTCGAACAAGCTGCGGCTGTCGGCTATGTCACCAACTATCCGGATCGCTCACGGAAACCAGTTCCTCGGGTGCCACACCGAACAGGGGCAATCGCCGGTCAACAACACTACGGGGCATGCCGACAGGACGTGTGAGTCGACTGTTGGCAAGCGCGCGAAGTTGGCACTTGGTCAGAATCGGGACGGGCTCAGATTCATCGAATCGACCATCAAGGACCTTGGCACCTGGGACGCGCTGAAGGCGTTCCGTGACAGCTGGGGGAGGATCGTCAGCAGGCATTCTTGGCCGGTCAAATCAGGTTGGCCGACCAACGAACACTTGCATCTTCACCCTCGCACGAAGCCGACTAGGACCGAGGTTCGGTGCCGCCCGGCCCGGAACCGTAGCGCTGTTAACTAGCCAGTGAAGTGGTCAAGCGGCTTCAGCTTCGCATTCATCCATGAGCCGAAGAGGCAGGACACGTAGTGGGAACTGATCACGTTCCTTGCTAATGAGAAAGGGCTCTGGGCCGGGTATGCCGGTGAGGCGCGACCCAACGGGTCCTGTGCTGCGTCCGTGCCACCGATGTCCGACGGGCGATAGTTCGTCAAAAGGATATTCGCGAAGTTGAAGACGGGCATCGCGAACTTCGAGCACGATCAGGATACTGTGGTCAGCCTGATGCAGTACACGCACTTCGGGGAACAATCGAGCTTCGGGCAGTATCCGTGGGACGTCGCAGCAAGGTCGCACCATGAAACAATCTTGCTGACGAGATTACCTCGCTCAACTCTGACGGGGCACACTGGAATCGCTCTTCTGGCGCTCGATGATCAGAGGGCAATCGTCAGCAAGAGGAAGTCAGAGCATCGTCGGCAACCACCTGACCTCGGACGGATACACGTCCGGTTCCCCTCTCGTCGCAGCGCGAGAGGGGCGGCAATCGACATTAACGCAGGCTAGAACGAGACCGACGCGCTGGCCTCGCTCGACGCGTAAATCGCGTCAACGATCTTACTGACTTGGAGTGCCTGTTCGGGTAGCACCAACGGCTGGGTGCCGCTGCGAATGGCTTCGACCCAGGCGATCATCTGAGCGTGGTGGTTGGGTTGCCTCGCAGTGTCCTGTCCCTCCGTCACCTTCTCCGGCACGACGAGATCCACAATCGTGCCGTGCTTCTCCTGGAAGAGTGTGAGGGGCTCGAGTTGGGCGCCACCGTCAGTCCCGCAGATCAACGTCTCGGTCACGCTTCGCGGCAGGTTGAGCGCCCAGGAGACCTCGAGTTGGAGGGCCGCGCCGTTCTCGAAGCGGATCATGGCGAACGCGGAATCCTCGACGTCGTACTTCGCCGGATCCCATGAACCCCACGGATTGAAGACGTTCGCCCGGTTGCCGAACTTGCGGAAACTTGCGCCATAAACGCTCTGGATCTTAGGGTGGCCCATCAGCCACATTGACAAGTCCAGCACATGTACGCCGACATCGATCATCGGACCTCCACCGTTCAACGCCTTGTTGGTGAAGACCCCCCACGCAGGAACCCCTCGCCGGCGTAAGTACGCTGCCCGAACGTAGTAGATGTCGCCGAGCTCACCGGCCTCAATGAATCGCTTCAGCTGCTGGGCATTCTTGCCAAACCTGCTCTGAAACCCGACCGAAAAGAGGTTGTGCTTCGTGACACGAACCCGGTGCCAAGTATCGACCATTTGCTGCGCCTGAATTGCGTCAAGCGCCATCGGCTTCTCGCACAAAACGTGCAGACCTGCTTCGATCGCGCCGATGGTCGGTTCAAGGTGAGCGAAAGGGGGCGTGCAGACGCTTACTGCGTCCAAGTCGGCATGCTTGATCATCTCCTCCCACGATGTGAAATGCAATTGAAAGCCATGCTTTTCCTTCATCCCAATTGCCCGGGACTCGACCACGTCGCACGCTGCGACTAACTCAACGCCTTCAGCCTTCTTATATCCATCAATGTGCTGACCAGCGATTCCGCCCGTACCGATGATCCCCACCCGAAGCGGGCGTGTGATGCGTGACATGGAACTCCTCTCGGTGCCAGCTCCAGCTGGATCGCTATCCAAACGATGCCCCGGGAACGGCGCGAAAGCGAATGCGCGCACGTAGCCAATCCGGAATCCCCGATCCCTTCGCGGCCACCGTGATGATGGCCCCGACCGCGACGACGTGCAACCCCATTCCCTCCGGTGACGTCAGCAGATGCCAGAACCCGTGATTCAGG
>CAILQO010000314.1 GCA_903836285.1 uncultured Chloroflexota bacterium | reverse complement strand
GTCATGCGGGTCCTCCAAGGTGGCATGGCGGGTTCGGTCAGCCGCCATGCGCCAGAGGATATCGCTACTGCGAACTATTTGCAACAAGGGACCCCCGTGGAGGCGGTAGACCGATCCCGGCGTCGTCGCCATGACCCGTCAGGTACCCGGGCAGGGCGTCGGGGGTGGGGGCGACTACCTGCCGCCTTGCTTCGCCCACGTGGCGTCGAGGACCTGCTGGATCTTTGGTTGCAGGGCCTCCATCGCGTCCTTGGCGGGCAATTGCCCGTAGCGCATGCGGTCGAGGGTGCGCCCGAGTTCGGCGTCACGGTCGAGGACGGCCTCGGTGACGCTCCCAACGAGGTTGATCGTGCCCGTATCGATCGCCTTCAGGAAGGCCTCGGCGTTGGCGACGTTGTAGCGTTGCTTCGCAAGGGGCAACCAGAAGCGGCGGTTCGTCTCCGGGACGTTGCACATGCGCCCGCCCTCGGCGATGCGCTTCTGCCCCTCGTCGGCGGCAATCCACTTCATGAGGTCCCACGCGGCGTCGGGCACCTTGGTGGCCTTCGCCATCACCTGCCCCTCCACGAGGTTGAGGTGGACCTTCTTGCCGGTGCGACCAGTCGGCAACAGCTGCACGTCGAAGGGTGTCCCGCCGGGTCGCTTCGCCTTGGCGCCCCACATGCGGGGGAGGAACCACGGGCCTTCGACCTTCATGGCGACGTTCCCGAACTCGAGGCGGTTCGCCTCCTGTGACTGCTCGAGGGTGGCCTGCGTCGGCGAGACCTTCATGGCGTACTGCGAGTCGACGAGTTGCCACTGCAGGGCTTCGACGACTTCGGTGGCCGCCCAGTTCGCTTGCTTCGGTTCGGCGATGCGATCCCACTCGACGCGCCCGTTCATGCGCCACCACGGGGTGTTGCGCAGGTAGCCGGGATTCCACTGGTAGCCGTAGACCTGCCCCTTGTCGTCGGTGCGGGTGACCTTGCGCGCGGCGTCCTGGAAGTCGGCGATGGTCCAGTCGGGCTTTGGGTAGGCCACGCCGGCGCGGTCGAAGTACTCCTTGACGTAGAACATCACCATCGTGCCGATGTTGGATGTGCTGAGGTAGCGCTTGGCGCGGAACTTGGTCTGCAATTCGTACGCCTCGTCGGTGGGCCATGGGAGGGTCCACTTGTCACGCGCGGCGCGATCGTCGAGTTCCTGCAGGGACCCGGCGACGGCGTGCGACTGCCACTGCCACCCTTGGAAGTACACGAGGTCGTTGGGGGTGCCGGCGGCGACGCCCTTCTCGAACTTCTCGTAGTAGCCCGGCTGCCCTTGCCCGTTGATCTGGTGGTCGTTGAGCACCTTGACGTTCGGGCGCGCCTTGGCGAAGTCCTCGGCGATGCCGTCGTAGACCTACCGCGGTCGGCGGGTTCTGGTCACCGGTCACACGGGATTCAAGGGCAGTTGGCTCTGTCTGTGGTTGACCGCCCTGGGGGCTGAAGTCTCCGGCCTTGCGCTGGATCCGCCCTCCCAGCCCAGCCACTGGGATCTGCTCAAGATGCCGGTCGGCGATCAGCGCGTCGACATCCGCGACGAAGCCGCCGTGCGCGCGGTGTTCTCCGCCGAGCGTCCGGAGATCGTCTTCCACCTCGCCGCCCAGTCCCTGGTCCGCCGGTCCTACC
>CAILQO010000313.1 GCA_903836285.1 uncultured Chloroflexota bacterium | reverse complement strand
GTCTGATCCGCCGATGCGCTGGTCGAGGGCGGCAATCTCGCGCTCAAGCATGGGGATTCGCCCGTGGCGCAGCTCGGAGGCCAGGCGCAGGTCGTAGTCTCGTTCGGCCTTCTCGAGGTGGGCGCGCGCGTCTTCGACTTGGGTGCGAAGGGCGCCCCGCCGGGCACTGGCGTCCTTCTCAGCCTGCCACTGCGCGTCAACGACTTCCTCGCGGGCGGAGTCTTCGGCAAGTTCCGCCTCAAGGCGGACCAGGCGCTCGCGGAGTGGCCCATCGCCGCCCGTGGCCCTCAAGCTCCCCACGCCTCCAGTTCGGGCCTCCTCGGCGCGCAAGGATTCCCGTTCGATCTCCAGTTGGAGGATGCGTCGCCGCAACTCGTCGAGTTCGCGCGGAACCGTCTCGGCCTCGGTGCGCAGGCGCGATGAGGCCTCGTCCACGAGGTCAATCGCCTTGTCCGGCAGGAAGCGGTCGGGCAAGTAGCGGTGGGACATCGCCGCCGCGGCGACGAGGGCGGCGTCGCGAATTCGGATCCGGTGGTGGGCCTCGAACCGCTCCCGTAAGCCCCGCAGAACGCTGACGGTCTCGTCGACGGTTGGTTCGCGCACGAGGACCGGTTGGAACCGTCGCTCAAGTGCGGCGTCCTTCTCGACGTGCTTGCGGTACTCCGCGATTGTCGTCGCGCCGATGCAGTGCAGTTCGCCCCGGGCAAGCAGCGGCTTGAGCATGTTCGCGGCGTCGGCCCCACCCTCGGCGTTCCCGGCGCCAACGATCATGTGCACTTCATCGATGAACGGGATCACGTCGCCATCCGAGCGGCTTATCTCGGCGAGGACTGCCTTGAGGCGCTCCTCGAACTCGCCCCGGTACTTCGCTCCGGCGATCATCGCGGCGAGGTCGAGCGAGATCAGGCGGCGCCCGCGGAGGCTCTCCGGAACGTCGCCTCGGACGATTCGCTGTGCGAGCCCCTCCACGATCGCGGTCTTACCCGTGCCAGGCTCGCCGATGAGGACTGGGTTGTTCTTGGTCCGCCGGCCGAGCACCTGGATGATGCGCCGGATCTCCTCGTCACGTCCGATGACCGGATCGAGGGTGCCGCGTGCGGCATCGGCGGTCAGGTCGCGCCCGTATCGCTCAAGCGCCTCGTACTTTGTCTCGGGTTCGTCGTCGGTCACGCGATGGCCACCGCGCATTTCGGCAAGGGCCACGAGGACGCGGTCGGCGGACGCCCCCGCGGCGGTGAGCGCCTCAGTGGCGACGCCCGATGTGCCGCGCAGAATCGCAAGCAGGAAGTGCTCAGTGCTGACGTACTGGTCGGTAAGCCGGTTGGCCTCAAGGAAGGCATCCTGGTACGCCTTTCGGAGGCGCGCCCCCATTCGCACGTCGACAGATCCGGAGACCCGAGGCGCGCCGGCGAGGCCCGCATCGATCCGCGCCGCAAGCGCCAGAGGATCGGCCTCCAGGCGCCGGAGGAGGCGAGGCACGGTGCCGTCAGGCTGCTCAAGGAGGGCGAGGAGCAGGTGCTCTACCTCGACTTCCGGGGCGCCGCGCTCCTCTGCGTGACGTTGCGCAGCGGTCGCCGCTGCCTTGGCGTTGCGGGTAAGCGGTTGGGTGTTCATTCGTCATTCCTCCCGCGTCACCCCGCGCCCGACGCAACGGGGGTGGGGTAGGGGGCGGAGCGTACGTGGAGGGCGAAACTTCTCCACGGGGCGGACGCGTACGCGAAGGGCGATTGAGCTAGCGATCGGCTTGGACCCGCAGGAGGGCAACTTTGAGGCGGCGAATCTCGGCCTCGTACTGCTCGATCAGGGCTGCACGATCTCGCACCGATTCCTCGCGCAAGCGGTCGATCTGGTCCTGCATTCGGAGCATCACGTCAACACCGGCAAGGTTGACGCCTAGCTCGTCGATCCACGCCTTGATCTGAGCAAGCCGCTCGAGGTCCTTCGCGGAGAACATGCGGACGCGCGTGCCATTCTGCACCCGGTAGGGGCGGACAAGCCCAAGTTTTTCCCAGTGGCGGATCGTCTGCGGATGGAGCCCAAGCTTGACCTGCACGACGCCGATGGTCAAGCACGGCTCGTCGTCCTCGATTGGCACGATCGTGGGTCTCCTGCCGTACAACCCTCAACGCCCACCCCGTCGCCTGCCACGGCGGGAGAGAGGCGTGGGGCGAGGGTCCTCAGGCGATGGCGTTCACGGCGCGAATCGCATCAGGTACGACCGCGCCGCAGCTCGGTGAGCAACTCCTTCTCACGGGTGGAAAGGTCGGTCGGAAGGACGACCCGAACCTTTGCAAAGAAGTCCCCCTTCCCGCCGTCCTTGCGTGGCATGCCCATTCCCCGGAGACGGAAGGTGCGCCCATTCTGAGTCTCCGGCGGAATTGGGATGGTGCCGGATCCTCCTGGTGTCGAAATCTCCACTTCGCCGCCAAGCAAGGCATCCCAAACGGGGACATCGACCTCAAGATGCAGGTCATCATCGCGCCGTTCGAGCATCGGGTGTGGCGCGACGGACACCTTGAAGAACAGGTCACCCCTCGGGCCGCCGTCGGAGCCTTCATATCCCTTGCCAGCGACCCGCAGCTTCTGGCCCTCCTTGACGCCGGGTGGGACACGAACTTCGATCCGCTCGCGGATTGGCTGGCCCGACCGGGATGGGACCTCCACAGTGAACTCACGGACGGCGCCCCGAAACGCCTCGTCGAGGGTGACGGTGAGGTTGTGCTCGAGGTTCTCGCCAACGCGTGTCCGGGTGCCTCCACCCCTGCGCTCGAACAGGTCGCGGAACATCTCGGAAAGGTCCGGACCTGCGCCGGGAGCGGTCGTGCGACCGCGCGCCTCGCGTGCTTGGCGAAATGCTTCCTGCCAAGCGCCGGAGCTTCCGCCCGCCCCAGCGCCGGGGCGCTGTGGTCCGCGGCTTCCGCCGGTGAACCACGCGCCTGAGTCGTAGCGACGACGGCTCTCCGGGTCCGACAGGACGCCATAGGCCTCGCCAACCTCCTTGAACCGTTCCTCCGCCTTCGGGTCCCCTTGGTTGACGTCGGGGTGGAACTGGCGGGCGAGTTTGCGGTAGGCAGCCTTGATATCCCGGTCACTGGCATTCCGCGCCACCCCGAGGACCCGGTAGTAGTCCTTGCTCATGGGATTTCCCGCATTGGCTGGCTACTGGCTCGCGGCGACACGCACCATGGCGGCGCGCAGCAACTCGTCACCAAAGAGGTAACCCCGTTGGAGTTCCGCGACGACTTGACCCTCGGGCACGTCGCTGCGGGCTTCGCTGGCGATCGCTTCGTGCACTGCCGGGTCGAATTGCTGTCCCTCGGCGGGCACCGCGCGAACACCTTCGGCCTGAAGGGTGTCGCGGAGCAGCGCCTGTGTGAGCCGGACGCCCTGAACGAGCCTTTCAGGGTCGCTTGCGCCGCCCTCCGCGTACGCCAACGCACGCTCGAGATTGTCGACGACCCCGAGAAACTTCGCGAGCAGAGCCTTCTGCTGCCTCCGAATCTGATCGGCGTAGGTTCGCTCGAGACGACGCTTGGTGTTCTCGACGTCGGCACGTTCGCGGAGGAACTTGTCCCAGTTGCCAGCTGCCTCAGCACGCGCCGTGACGAGGTCCGCCTCGAGCCGGGCGATCGTTTCCTCCGGCGTGGATGGTGCGTCGGCCCCCGGCTGGGCAACGGCTTCTTGCGTGTCTGCTTCCATGTCTTGGCGATCCTTCATCGGGCAAGCGCACCCCGCCCGCTGCCTCTCCCCCCTAGTGACTGGAGAAGTGCGCCGCAGACCCCTTCTTGGGAACCCCCACCCCTCCTCCGTTGCGACGGGGGAGGGGCAACGCAGCCGCCGACTCGCTCCCAGTGCGACGGGAGTGGGGAGAGCCCGCACTACTTCTTCTTGTCGTCGGACGCCTTGAAGTCCACGTCGATCACGTCGTCGCCGGGCTTCGACGAATTGCCTGAGGTTGGGGCATCCGAGTCCGACTCCGGCGCACCGGCGCTCGGTTGCTGGTACATCGCCTCAGCGAGCTTGAAGGAGACCCGCTCGAGCTCCTCAGTGCCAGCCTTGATCTTGTCCTGGTCGGACCCCGTGAGCGCGTCCTTCAGGGAGGTGATGGCTGCCTCGATACTGGCCTTCTCGTCGCCGGAGACCTTGTCACCGTAGTCCTTGAGCGTTTTCTCGGTCTGGTACACGAGGCTGTCGGCCCGGTTGCGTACCTCGATCTCCTCACGGCGCTTCCGGTCCTCGTCCGCAAACGTCTCGGCGTCGCGGACCATGCGATCGACCTGCGACTTGTCAAGGTGAGTGCTTGCAGTGATCGTCACCCGCTGCTCGCGTCCGGTCGCCGTGTCCTTGGCGGCAACATTGAGGATGCCGTTGGCGTCGATGTCGAAGGTGACCTCAATCTGCGGTACACCTCGGGGAGCCGCCGGGATTCCTTCGAGGCGGAAGCGCCCGAGCGTCATGTTGTCCCGGGCCATGGGACGCTCGCCTTGCAGGACATGAATGTCGACGGCTGTCTGGCTGTCCTCGGCCGTGGAGTACGTCTCGGTCTTGCGGGTAGGGATGGTGGTGTTGCGCTCGATCATGCGTTGCGTCACGCCCCCCAAGGTCTCGACACCAAGCGAGAGCGGGGTGACGTCAAGCAGGACGACGTCCTTGACCTCGCCAGTGAGGACGGCGGCCTGGATCGCTGCACCAACGGCCACGACCTCATCCGGGTTCACACCCTGGTTCGGATCCTTCCCGGTGAGGCGCTTGACCAGTTGCTGGATGACCGGCATGCGGGTTGATCCGCCGACGAGGACGATCTCGTCGATCTTGCTGGCATCGAGCTTCGCGTCGGAGAGCGCCTGACGGAACGGCGGTACGCACCGCTCGGTGATGTCGGCGGAGATTTCCTCGAACTTCGCCCGGCTGAGCGTGACAGCGAGGTGCTTCGGGCCGTTCTGGTCGGCGGTGATGAACGGCAGGTTGATCTCGGTCTGCATCACGCCGGACAGCTCAATCTTGGCCTTCTCGGACGCCTCGATCAGCCGCTGCAAAGCTTGCTTGTCCTTGCGAAGGTCAATGCCCTCCTCGCGCAGATACGTGTCGGCGACGTATTTGAGGATCCGCTGGTCGTAGTCATCGCCTCCGAGATGGGTGTCTCCGTTGGTGCTCTTGACTTCAAAGACGCCATCGCCAACCTCGAGGATTGACACATCGAAGGTGCCACCGCCCAGGTCCCAGACAAGGATCGTCTCGGCCTTCTTCTTGTCAAGCCCATATGCCAGTGCGGCGGCGGTGGGCTCGTTGATGATCCGGAGGACCTCCAGTCCGGCGATTTGTCCGGCGTTCTTGGTCGCTTGACGCTGCGCGTCGTTGAAATACGCCGGGACGGTGATGACCGCCTGCGTCACCTTCTCTCCGAGGTACTTCTCGGCGTCGGTCTTCAGTTTTTGGAGAATAAATGCCGAGATTTCCTCGGGGGTGAAGTCCTTGCCGCCGTTCGGCAGGTTGACCTTGGCCTCGCCTTTCGGGCCGGCGACCACCTTGTAGGGCATCTGGGCCGCTTCGTTCTGACGCTGGGACAGGCCCATCCCCATGAACCGCTTGATTGATGCCACGGTGTTCTCGGAGTTGAGGACGGCTTGACGACGGGCCAACTGGCCGACGAGACGCTCTCCCGCCTTCGTGAACGCGACGACCGATGGGGTCAGGCGCCCTCCCTCAGCGTTGGCGATGACGGTCGGGTCTCCGGCGTCCATGACCGCGATGACCGAGTTGGTCGTGCCGAGGTCAATGCCCACTACCTTTGCCATGGGGTTCATTCCTTTCGTGCGGGTTGAGGCCCGCGTGCTGTTACGGACGGGGGGACTGAGTGACCCCCTACTCCTGTCCCTCCCCGGTTGGGACGGGAGAGGGGTGACGAGGCTCCATTCCCCTCCCGCCCTGTGGCGGGAGATGCAGGGGAACGGCGCGGACGGAGTGCGAGCTTGAGCACGGCATCCACGTCATCGACCCAGACGATCCGGAGCGCCGAGCGAACGTCGGCGGGGATTTCCTCCAGGTCCTTGCGGTTCTCGCGCGGGAGCACGAGCACTTTCATTCCCGCACGGTGTGCTGCCAGTGCTTTCTGCTTGACACCACCGATTGCCAGTACCTTGCCCCGAAGAGTCACTTCGCCGGTCATGGCAATGTCCGATCTGACCGAACGGCCTGTCAACGCGGACGCGATTGCTGTGGTCATCGTGATCCCCGCAGAGGGGCCGTCCTTTGGCTGGCCACCCGCAGGAACGTGCACGTGCGCGCCGTGGGTTTCAAACCAGTCAGAAGCGATGCCGAACTCCGGCGCACGCCCGCGGACATAGCTGAACGCGGCGCGAACACTTTCCTGCATCACGTCGCCGAGTTGGCCAGTGAGGACCAGGGCGGGTTGCTCGGCGGTTCGGCCGGGGACCCACGTCGCCTCAACCTCAATGATGTCACCGCCCGTTTCGGTGACCGCCAGACCGTAGGCAACGCCCGCCTCGTCATGGCGCTCTCTGCCAGCTCCATCGAACCTGATCGGGCCAAGGAAAGGTGCTAGGTCATCGGCGCGAACCTGCACTGCCAACGTTGGTCCATCGGTTGTCGCGTCAGCCTCGGCGACCTTGCGGGCGACCTTCCGGCAAATCGTTGCCACTTGGCGATCCAGGTTCCGCACCCCGGCCTCCCGGGTGTAGCCCCGGATGATGGCCCGGAGCACGTCGTCGCCAACGGCCAAGTGGTCGGGGGTAACGCCGTGCTGCTCAAGCTGCCGGGGAAGGACAAAGCGGGAGGCGATCTGAACCTTTTCTTCCTCGGTGTAACCCGGAACCTGTATGACCTCCATGCGGTCACGCAAGGCCGCTGGAATCGGGTCGAGTAGGTTTGCGGTGGTGATGAAGAGCACGCGCGATAGGTCGAACGGCGCTTCAAGGTAATGGTCGGAGAATGTCGAGTTCTGCTCAGGGTCGAGCACCTCAAGGAGTGCGCTTGACGGGTCGCCCCGGAAGTCTCGTCCGATCTTATCGATCTCATCGAGCATGAATACCGGGTTACGCGCGCCGGCATCTCGCATGCCACGCAAGATGCGTCCCGGCATTGCGCCCACGTACGTCCGACGGTGTCCCCGAATTTCTGCCTCGTCTCTCACGCCACCGAGGCTGATGCGAACGAACGTGCGCCCCATCGCTCGGGCGATGCTCCGCCCCAGACTTGTCTTGCCGACTCCCGGAGGACCGGCGAGGCACAAGATCGGGCTGCGCAGTTTCCCGGAGAGGCGACGCACGGCGAGGAACTCGACGATGCGTTCCTTTACTTTCTCGAGTCCGTAGTGGTCCTCGTCGAGGATCCGCTCTGCAGACTTCATGTCCAAGGAGTCCGGCGTCTCGTTGGACCACGGGAGGGAGACAAGCCAGTCCACGTAGGTGCGTACGATGCCTGTTTCCGGCGACCCGGCGGGGATGAGGGGCAGGCGGTCGACCTCACGCGTGGCGCGCTCTTTCACCGGCGTTGGCATGCCGACCTGCTCAACTCGTTTACGTAGGGCCTCGATCTCGTTCTGCTGCGGGTCGCCCTCGCCGAGTTCGCGATGGATTGCCTTGATCTGCTCGCGAAGCAGGTACTCCTTCTGGGACTTCTCCATGCCCTTGTGGATGTCGCCTTGGATGCGATTGCGCAGGTCGACAATATCGAGGTGGTGCCCGAGCAACTTGGACACAGCGCGCAGGCGGTCTGTTGGATCGAAGACCTCGAGGAGGCCTTGGCGCTGCGCAACGGTCAGGTCCGGGGCAAATGCGGCGACGTCTGCGAGCCAACCGGGGTCAGACGCTTGCCGTGCTGTCGAGAGGATGTCCGGATGGCCTGCCCGTCCACGCTCCACCAGCTGCTCGAGCTGGCTGATGACCGTTCGCATGAGCGCCTCGGTCATGAGCGTGCGTGGGTAGTTCGATCCGACCGGCTCGAATGCGGCACGTAAAAACGTCGGACCGGGTCCTGTTGGCGGGCGCTCCTCTCCCTCACCGCTTGCGTCGGGCGCGATCGGTGGCTGAACAGCATGCACGTCAGGGATGGGCGGGTCAGAAGGTTCGAGCGTGAGTGTGTCAACACTCGTGCATGCAAGTACCCGGGCCCGCTGCGTTCCTTTCACGACGACCTGGAGGCCCCCATTCGGCACGCGAATTGACTGGACGACCTGCGCGATCGTCCCGACGTGGTAAAGGTCTTCGGGGAGGACGCGGGCAAGATCCTCACTGCGCTGGGCGACCAGGATTACAAGGCCGGGGTCGCCCGGGGCCGCACCGACCGCGGAGATGGTCGCCGGCATCTCGACGAGCAACGGAACGGTCATTTGCGGGAATACGACCGTGTTGATCAGGGGCAGGACGGGCAAGTGCGTCGGCATGGACGCTTCGGCGCGGCGGCGGCGAGCCCGGGGTCGCTCTGGGGTCACCGTTTCGGACACTCGCTCACCTCGCGGGCTGGCCTCGCGCCGCCCATCTCGCTCGATCAAGCATATGACTTGAGCCTCGGACTGTCAAGTGACCGGTGGTCGTTGCCGAAGGTGACAGATGCATATCAGCCTCCCAGGGGCGGCGCGCACCTGGGCGGTCCTCAGCATGGTGGGGTGCTGAGCTTCCCTAGCTCGGGGGTAGAGCGGGGGTGGGTTTGGGGGTGCGTACTGGCCCCGCGCCGGCGATACCGCACTGGGGCGCCGGTGCCCCGGCGAACGCGAGGTCGGTCGCCCCGCAGACGTTGGCCCGGATCACGCCGGAGGGTTGGGGAAATGTCTGGTTAGGGCGACCCTTCAGGAAGGACTCCATTGCTTCCTTCCAAATAGACCCGGCCCCTAGGCTACCCGCGACCTGCAGCATCGGACGTGCGTCCGTGTTGCCGACCCACGCCCCGACCGCGAGGGACGGCACGTATCCGATCGTCAGTGAGTCCTTGTAGTCATTGGTCGTGCCCGTCTTCACTGCGGCAAGTCGCCCACCGGACAAGTCAAGAACCGTGCCAAACAGGGGGTAGCGGGCACGATTGTCCGAGAGGATTGACGTAACCATGTACGCCGCGTCGGCAGGGATCGCCTCGGTGGCCGGAGCGGTTGAGGAGTCATAGAGGACACGTCCGGAGGCATCGGTGATCTGGAGAAACGGCGTCGGATCTCGACGGGATCCATTATTCGCAAGGGTTGCATAAGCGCCCGTCATATCGAGCAGCCGAACGGTGCCCGCCCCGAGCACAAGGCTCTGTACCTCCGGCAGCGGGGTGGTGACCCCAAGCGCCCGTGCAACGCGCACCAGCTCCTTCGTCCCAATGGTCTCCTGCACCAGTATTGCTGGGATGTTGTAGGAGTTGGCGAGCGCCGACCGAAGGCTGACTGTGCCGTGAAACTTCCCGTCGTAGTTGGTCGGCTGGTACTTGCCTGTTGGGGAACCCGGGTCCGGGCGAATCAGTTCCTCGTCGAGGACGGTTGACGACGGAACGAACTTTCGGGATGCGAACAACGCGGCCCAAGCGATAGGTTTGAAGGACGATCCAGGTTGGCGCAGCGACGTGGCCACGTTGACCTGCCCGTCGATCTTTGGGTCCTCAAAGTCTGCGCT
>CAILQO010000312.1 GCA_903836285.1 uncultured Chloroflexota bacterium | reverse complement strand
GAGGGAAGGGTTAGGTGATGGCTGACGGGGAGGCTGGTGGGGAGGATCCGCAGCGCCGGCGCGGGCCGGTCGCGATTGTCCTGAACGATCGGGTGTACCGGACCATCTTCCTGATCCTCGTGGTCCAGGGGGTGATGTTCGGCGGCCAGATGCCGTTCATGCCCCTCTGGGCCAAGGACCAGCTCGGGGCGGGATCGGTTGAGGTGGGAACGGTCGCTCTCGTGTCCTCGCTCGTGACCACCGGCTTTGGACTGGCGTACGGAATCGTGACGGACCGAACCCGTCGACGGGTCTCGTGGATTGTCGCGGCCTACGCCGTTGCGCTGCCGGCACGCGTCGCGCTCGCGTACGTCACGTCGCTTGCCGTCGGCGCGGTCCTCTATGCGCTCGTCGGAATGGCGATGTTCGTCCTGTTCTACGCAATTCTCGGCGACTGGCTTCGCCATCGGCAGGACCCGCAGCGTGCTGAGGTGATGAACATCGTGCGCCTCGGTTTCACGCTGGGTTGGCTCACTGGGGCGTTCGGTGCTGGTTGGTTCGTCACCCGGTTCGGCTATGACGGGATGTTCCTCGGAACGGCGGTCCTGCATGCACTGTCGATGGCTCTGCTCGTGACGGGCGTCCGCGACGCACCGTTGCCGGATCAAGTGGGCGGGGCGACGGAGGCGCAGGGTACGCCACTGTGGGTCGACCTTGTTCGCCCTGCAGTAGCGTGGTACCTGATCACGACAATCTGCACCGGCGCGGCAAGCGTGGCGCGCATGACGCTGTTGCCGCTTTACTTGCGAGACGTCGTTCGGGCCGATGCGGACGCGGTTGGGATCGTGTTTGGCATCGAACCGGTTTATGAAATCCCTGTCTCACTGCTCGCCGGCGCGGTCGTCGGCAGACTTGGGGTCGAGCGCCTCATGCTGGTTGGCATCAGCGCTGGCGTCCTGTACTTCGGCGCGGTGGCGTTCACCACGACCTTCCTGCCATTCCTCGCGATTGAGGCGTTGTACGCCGTGGTGGTGACCGCAACGTTCGGGTTTGGGCTGGTTCACGTCCAGAACCTGATGCCTCGACGGGGAGGCACGGCGATCGCCGCGTACAACGCCGCCGGGACCGTCGGTCCGCTCTTCGCGGCGCCGGGGCTCGGATGGGTTGCTGACAACGTTGGGTGGACATCGGTGTACGTCGCGGCTGCCGTGCTGATGGCCATCGCATTGGGCACGATGTGGATGAGCGACCGCGCGAACCGTTCTGAGGGTTTGCTACGATGATTATTAATCCGGCGCATGACACGGCGATCTCGTGCACCGTAATGGTCTCTGGAGGACTTTCTCATGATTAATGGCACGGTCATTAGCGAGACGATGCAGTTAGTGATCGTCTTCCTCGTGTTGGCGTTCACGGTAACCGGCGTCTATTTCATGCAAAAGTACACGGGGGTCTAGCAGCTTCGCACGGCCGGGTTCGCGCTTTGCGGGCATACCACTGCCAACGTCGTTTATTCGTGTAAGCCGTGACCTAGTGGTTGCGGAGCGTGGTCTGGCTCTCTGTTCCTGCACCTTCAAACTGGGAAAGACGTGACCCGGGCGACAGCCTACGTCGAATCGGGGCCCACTGCTTTCCCGCCTCGAATGCCAAAGCGGCCGCGACTGGCCACCCGATTGCACTACCAACGGCGAAGGGGTCTGGCGGGTCGAAATGCAGCAAGCGCTGGCCCCACCCGGTGCCGACCGCCATCGCCAGCATCGTGATGGCCCCGCCCATGACCCACGTGAACGCAGAGTTCGGGCGTGCAAGTGTGCGGTGAAGTGGAATGGACCATGATCGGTTCGTCAGGATCACGGTAAGGAAGCCCGTCACGAGGCACGTGAACACCAGCGCCCGGGTCGATCCGTCCGAAGATCCCGCATCGCGCGCCTGCCAGAACGTCCACATGCACGCTCCAAGAATGGCCATCCCCTGCATTAGCGCGACCAACATCATTGGGCCAGCAAAGAGCGACGCTGACGGGTCACGAGGCGGGCTGGCCATGCAGTCAGTGTCCTCCAGCTCAGCCTCGAACACGAGCGTGCACGTCGGGTCGATTACCAGTTCAAGGAAGACGATGTGGATCGGCAGGAGGAGCAACGGCCAGCTTCCTTCGAGCACTGGGATCATTGACAGCCCAATGATCGGGACATGGACTGCGAGGATGAACCCGATAGCCTTTCGGATGTTGCCGTAGATTCGGCGCCCGAGCCGCATCGCCGCCACCATCGATGAGAAATCATCGTCCATGAGCACAAGGTCGGCGGCTGCGCGGGCAACGTCGGTACCCCTCCCGCCCATCGCAATCCCGATTTGCGCCGCCCTCAACGCGGGTGCGTCGTTCACCCCGTCTCCGGTCATGGCGACCACCTCGCCGCGCGCCTGTAGTGCTCGCACGATCCGTAGTTTTTGCTCCGGCGCCACTCTGGCGTAGACCGCGTGGGTTGCGATCTTGGCTGCCAGCGCCTCGTCCGGAAGCGTTGCCAGCTCGGTGCCGAGCAAGACGTGCTCGGAGTCGGCGATGCCTGCCTGGGCAGCGATGCTGCGGGCCGTCTCTGGATTGTCGCCCGTGATCATCACGACCCGCACTCCGGCCGCCTGGCATTCGGCGACCGCCGTCCGGACCGTCTGACGGATTGGGTCCTCAAAGCCGATGAGGCCGAGAAACTCGTAGCCGAGGTCGTGAGGGTCGTCGGGCATGGCGTCAGGTTCGGTCGTCACCGGGCTGACGGCGACCCCGAGCACGCGGACACCGGTCGATGCAAGCGCCGCTGCGCGCGCACCAATCGCCTCCGCCGCCGCTTTTGGCAGGTGGCATAGCCCAAT
>CAILQO010000311.1 GCA_903836285.1 uncultured Chloroflexota bacterium | reverse complement strand
TGGCCATGAGCGTCTCAGCAAGGTACCCGAACCACTCGCCGCTCATGTCGTCAACGTTGGTCTCGATCTGGACAACTTCGTCCTCGAGATACGTGTCGGCGTGAGCCCCAATGGTCAACGCTGCATGTATCCGGGGACGCGGGAGAACTTGGTCGGTGGCGTGGTCGTGGTCGTGGGTGGCGTGGTCGTGGTCGGTGACGTGGTCGTGGTCGTGGGTGGCGTGGTCGAGGTCGTGGGTGGCGTGGTCGAGGTCGTGGGTGGCGTGGTCGAGGTCGTGGGTGGCGTGGTCGTGGGTGGCGTGGTCGTGAGCGGGGCTATTGGTCGACGTCGGGTCGGCTGCCAGTGCGGCGCGGACGCGTCCAATCGGGTCGGGTCCGGGCAGGGCGCGCCCAATGGACACGCGCAAGACATTCGGTATGCGGAAGTCCTTCTGTCCGGCCCCGTAGCCGATGCGTTCGACAGTCATCGGTGGGAATGGGCCGGCGCTGTCGGCGAGGCAACCGAGAACGAGTGCGCCGGTCGGCGTCAGGAACTCCGGCCCGTACTCCGACGAGTACATCGGGATTCCTCGACGGCGCAGGAGTTCGAGGGTGGCAGGGCCGGGAACGGGGAGAATGCCATCCCGCGAATTGACGAGGCCGCCTCCGACATTCACCGGGGAGACACGGACCGTGGTTACTCCAAGCGCTTCGAGGCCGGCGACTGATCCGACGATGTCAAGTATTGAATCGACGGCACCGACTTCGTGAAAGTGGACGTTGTCAGGTTCGTCAGCGTGCTGCAGTGCCTCGACGTCGGCGAGCTCCCGGAAAAGGGCGATTGCGCGTGCCTTCACGGTGTCAGACAAGCGGCTTGCCTTGATCATCGGCACGATTTCAAGGACTGATCGCTCCGGCTGGGGCGCGGTGACGCGGATGGTCACCTTCGTGGCGCGGAGTGCGCCTTTTTTTGTCGCTGAGACGTCCAGCTCCCAACCGTCGAGAGGCATTGCCTCCAGGGCGTCGCGGAGCGCGTGGATCGACCATCCGGCGTCGACGAGTGCGCCAAGGATCATGTCGCCACTCGCCCCCGAGAAGCACTCGAAGTAGGCGATGACCGGCGTCGGGTGGTCGTGAGGGTCTGTCATCGTCCTGCCTCCAGGTGTGAGCGCGTTGTGACCGGAGCTATGGGCGCGCCGAGCGACGGGCAATCGTGCCTGCCAGGTAGCCCGCGCCGAACCCATTGTCAATGTTGACGACGGCGACCCCTGGGGAACACGTCGTAAGCATTCCGAGCATGGGTGCGATGCCGCCAAAGGCTGCGCCGTAGCCAACGCTTGTCGGCACGGCAATGACCGGGCACGCGACAAGACCAGCGATCACGCTCGGGAGGGCTCCTTCCATCCCTGCGACGGCGATGATCACGTCGGCATCGTCGAAGCGTCCGGCATTCGCGAGCAGCCGGTGGATGCCAGCGACCCCAACGTCCCAGAGACGGTCGACCGAAACACCCGTGAGTTCGCTGGTCAGGGCTGCCTCCTCAGCGACTGGGATGTCGGTCGTGCCGCCTGTGGCGATGACAACCCGGCCCGGAACGGGTCTGATCGGCGCAGGCAGGGCGACCGTGCACCGTGCGACGGCGTGATACGTCGCGCCCGGCACCACTTGTGCGACCGCGCTCGCGGCATCGGGGTTGCATCGAGTCGCAAGGACGGGATTCCCGGCTTCGTAGAGTGCCACGGCGATCGCGGCGACTTGGTCCGGCGTCTTGCCCTCCGCGTAGATGACCTCGGGAAAACCGCGGCGCATCGCCCGGTGGCGGTCAATTCGTGCGAAACCGAGTTCGGCGGTGTCGAGCGTCTGAAGTCGGCGCAAGGCCTCACGCACGGCAACCCGGCCCTCGGCGACCCCTTCGAGCAGGATGCGCACGTCGCGTTCGTCCATCGGAGGCGGGTTGTCCTTGGTGGTGGTCGCCCGACGGCC
>CAILQO010000310.1 GCA_903836285.1 uncultured Chloroflexota bacterium | reverse complement strand
GGGGAGGCAGGTCACCCTCACCCAGACGATGACCGCACTTGGGGTCGTCGCCGGCGACGTCCTTGAGATTCAGGCACTCGCGATCGCGGGAAGTCGGTGCGTGTCGGCAACGACCCTTTCGCTAACCGGAGCGACCTGACCCGAGTTTGGCGGGGGCGGTCACACCGAAAGGGGCAGCCGTACCTACCGGTACGGAAGGTGCGAATGGCGCCCATCCCGATCACGAGGCCTCGGCTGGAGGCCGTAGCCATCACCGTCAGGAGACACGAACCACCATGAGCGACACCACCGAGATCCACCCCATCGAGGTCGTCGTGCGCGACGTCGCGAGCGCACGGATCAACAAGATCGAGGTCTTACCGGACGTCACGCCGTTCGAGCTGCTCCAGACGGCGGTCAGCACCTGGAAGCTGTCCGAGAACTACGAGTACGTCGTTCGGATCGTGCGGCAGGGCCGGCAGGTTTCGCTCACCCAGACGATGACCGCGCTTGGGGTTGTGACCGGCGACGTCCTTGAGATTCAGGCACTCGGCATCGCTGCAGGCGGTTCGATGCGCGACGTGGCACGCGAGGCGCGACGCACATCGGCGGTGATGCGCGCAGGTTCCGACGCTATCTGACCCAACGTTGGCACGGGCTGTCACACCGAAAGGGGCAGCCGTACCTACCGGCATGGAGGGCACGAACGGTGTCCTTCCCGCATACGTGGCCGAGGCCCGAAGCCGTGGCCACCACCGCAAGGAGACACGAACCATCATGAGCGACACCACCGAGTCCGGCCCGATCGAGGTCGTCGTGCGCGACGCCGCGAACGCGCGCATCAACAAGGTCGAGGTCCTGCCGGACGTCACGGCGCAGGAGCTGCTGCAGAGCGCGATCGGTGCGTGGAAGCTGCCGGACGACTTCGAGTACGTCGTGCGCGTCGCGCGCCTCGGGCGTCAAGTCCTTCTCAGCGAGACGATGACCTCCCTCGGGGTCGTCGCCGGTGACGTCCTCGAGATCCAGGCCCTCGCCGAGGCCGGGGCGTCCCGATGAGCCAGACGCTGCGCGAGCGTCGGCGCGCCAACGACTTCGTCGCGGTGCAGGAGCTGTGCGCGCAGTCGGGTGGGCGCATCGCGATTGAGCAGACGGAGGACACGCCGCCGCGCCAGTACGTCCTCCGCTTCGCCGTCCGCACCCTCGGGCCGCGCGCGAACGCGGTGGCGCCGACGGTCCGCGACGTCCGCCTACGGGTGGATCTGCCCGATGCGTACCCCAACCCCGGGTCGATGCCGCGCGTGAAGGCGGTCGGGCCGATCTATCACCCGCACTTCTTTTCGCCAGGCGGCGACATGTGCATCGGCAATGCGCCGTTGACGGGCTTGGCGGCGTTCGTCGAGTGGTTGGGGCGCGTCCTCGTGCTCGATCCGTCGGTGACGAACGAGTATTCGCCGGCAAACGGTGAGGCGATGGCGTGGGTGCGAGCAAATCGTGCGTCGCTGCCGCTGGACCCGGTCGACTTCCGGGTGGCGGTGGTGCGCGACGCCAACGGCCAGGCAACGAGGCCGGCGGAGGCAGAAGCGCCACCGGCGGGGGCACGCCCGAGGCCCGTCCGCATTGCATGGGGGCTTGCCTGAGATGGCGACGCCGATCGCCCTACTCCCGTCTGGCGAGGCCAATCCGGACCGATCCGTCGGGGCGGCCATCCCCATCGTCTTCGTCTCGGAGGCGGCGCACGCCGCACAAGGCGGTGCCGATGCGGCGGTCGCGTCGCCGGAGACCGATCACGTTGCGACCACGGAGGTCATTGAAGCCATCACGCCAGAACGCGTGGCGGATGGCATCGCGCCGGACGTCGTGGCAGATGGCACCGCGGCGGCGTCACCGACCGTGCGGCCACCGCGCATTGCGTGGGGCGACGATGTCCCGCTGGTCTTGCCGGTGCGTGATGCCAATGGCCCGAAGGTGACCCGGCCTCGCGAGGGGCGCGTGACGTGGCCGTCGGCCGTGGCGCAGACGTCGGCCCCACGCGCCGCCGGGGCGCCGTTCCATGCCAGCACGGCCGCGACGCACGTGCAAGCGCACCTTGCCGCCTCGGCCCGTGACGCCATCGAACGCGACCTGTGCGTCGATCTGACGCGAGAGCGCGGCGGACTGCTTGTCGGGTCGGTTGGGCGCGTCAGTGAAGGGCGCCTCGTCGTCGTTGTGCACGCGGCGATCCCGGCGGACGGCGCGGACGCTGGGGCGTCGTGGTGGCAACTGACCCCACAAGCGTGGGAGTACGCGTCACGAATCCTCGAGACGCGGTACCCGGGCTTGATGATCGTCGGGTGGTACCACTCGCATCCGGGCATCGGCTGCTTCTTCTCGGGGACCGACCGCGAGACGCAACGCCACATCTTCCCGAACCCGTGGAACGTTGCGGCGGTCGGAGACCCGGTGGCGCCGCGCGGCTGGCGGGGCGTCTTCGGGCTTCGCGAGGCCGTACCCCCACGGGCGATGCCGTTCCGGTGGTACATCGGCCCCGACGCGATACCGATCGAAGCGCCGAAGGAGTACGACGACACGCCGGTCGTGCCCCGGACGTTCGTGCGCCGCGCCGTGAACCGATTGGCCCCGCAGTGGCGCCGACCGCGCCGATCGGGCCACCGACAGCATCGCTGATCTGCCCGGGTACCGCCTGACCGATCGGCCCGACGAAGGATGCCCGACAACGATGTCGCGCCTCACGTGGCAATCGCTTTCCCAAGACACCGTCTCGGACCTCATCGACGCCTACACGCTTGAGCCAATCAGCGAGGGCGAGGCGTTCGTGACGTGTGAGGGTTGTCGGCGCACGTATCTGGTCCGCACGATCGCTCAGGTCGGGCCACCGAGCCGTGCCCGCTGCATCGGGTGTGGTGCCGGGTCGATGCGTCGGGAGGTCCGGGCGTTTTCGGGCGGGACGGCGATTGAGCCGGACCCGGACATTGTGCCCGGGTCGCTGGTGTCGCTGCAGGCGTCGGTGCGTCGCGCGATCGAGTCGGGCGCGGTCGTGCGGGTGCCGCCGGGGACGTATCGAGGCACGCTCATCCTTGAGGGTGCCGTCACCGTAGTCGGCACGGTGGCGGGCGCCGTGATGATTGTCGGCGAGAGTGCGCCGGCACTCATCGTGCGCCTGCCCGCCGGGGTCGCGGCGCGTGCGCCGGCGGTTCGGGCGCTGACCCCGTGCGTGCACCGACTCGCGTTGTCGGTTGACGGGCCGATGCCTCGTGCTGGGCGTGCGGCGACGCGGGCAGTGCTTGCCGTCGAGGCGGGGATGCCGACGATCCAAGCGTGCACAATCGACGCGACGGCGGTCGACGGCATCGCCGTGATTGGGGCATCGACCGCCGCCACCATCACCAACACGACAGTGCAGGGCGCCGGTGGGTACGGGATCAACGCCGAGCGACGCGCGAACATCTCGCTGGAACGGGTCGAGGTCTGCGACGCGCAGGTTGCGGGCGTCCGGGTGATGGGTGGTGTGATCACGGCCGATCGCCTCGTGGTGCGCGGTGGCCCGATGGTTGGGATCGTGCTTGCGGACAAGGCGACCGGCACGCTGTCGCGCTGCGAGGTAGCGGAGGTCGGTCGCGTTGGGATCACCGTTGCCGGTGCGGGAACGGTGCCCGAGGTGAGCGACACCACGGTTCGCGACGGTGCGGGGACGGGGATTCTTGTGTCGGAGGATGCGTCGCCGACGTTGGAGCGATGCACCGTCTCGGGCCACGCAGGCGCCGGTATCGACGTATGCACCGGTGCGGACCCGATCGTGCGCAACTGCACGGTGCGCGACGGGCAGGCGGTTGGCGTCCGGACGCGATCTGGCGGTCGCGGCACGATCGAACGGTGCACGGTGACCGGACACCCGTCGGGCATGGACCTCGAGGTGACCTCGGCGACGCGCGTGGTCGCGACGAGTGCGACGGGCACGGCGCCGCGCCGTTTCGGCGCCACGTCGGCTGGGGTGCGGGCATCACGCGTCGTGGCGCGCGCGGCGCCGACCCCCGGCCCGGCGGCAGGGTTGACCCCGGGGGTGGTCACGATTCCGTCGCCGACCCCCGGCC
>CAILQO010000309.1 GCA_903836285.1 uncultured Chloroflexota bacterium | reverse complement strand
GCCCCGCCGCTGCATCGCGAGACGGTCGAGTTCCTCCTCAAGCTTGCGCTTGCCGTCGACGGTCAGGAAGATCGGTCGCGGGCTCATCGTCGATGCCTCAGGTCGTGGGTGGGCATGTCAGGTTGTCTGCGCCGCGCGAATCGACGCACGTTCCCAAGGGTGGGCTCCCCATGCACTATAGGCGGCCGGAGGCTCAAGATCAACGGGCGCCCCCTATTCTTTATCGCTCCGTGATGGTTCGGCGCGACGCGACGCGCCCACCGCCGAGGCAACCTCTTCGGCCACCAGGATGTCATCGCCGAGTGGCACCGTCCGGGGGTCGAGCACGACCGACCCGTCCTCGATCCGGCAGATCACCGGCACGCCGCCCCCGGGCGCCCGCCGCAACCATCGAGCAAGGATCTCTGCCGGAACCCCGCCCTTGACCCGCACTAACGTCGTCGGCAAGGTCACGCCTGGCATCGATCCCCCACCGACGGCCGAGAACCCGGGCGAGACATCGCATGCCGTTCCGGACCGACGAAGGAGCGTGGCCAATGCATCTGCCCGCGCTGCAAGTTCCGCCTGCGCCGCCCCGATCATGCGCCAGATCGGGATCGAGTGTGGCGCGTCGCCCCGACGGTAGTGGGCCAGCGTCGCGCCGAGTGCAGCCATGCCCAGCTTGTCAAGGCGCAACGCCCGGGCGAGGGGGTGCCTCCGGATCCGATCAACGAGGTGGCTAGCCCCGACGATGACCCCGGACTGCGGCCCTCCGAGCAACTTGTCGCCGGAGAACGTCACCACCGACGCGCCCGCAACGAGGCTCTCAGACGGCCGTGGCTCGCGCATCGCGCCCCCAATACCGAATGCCGCGGTATCGAGCAGGCATCCGCTCCCGATATCGTCGACGAGCGGGATGCCCCGATCCGCACCGAGCACGGCGAGGTCCGCCATCGCCACCGACTCGGTGAAGCCCACGATCCGGAAGTTGCTTGGATGCACCGTCAGGATCACCGCGGTGTCGGATGTGACCGCGTCGGCGTAGTCCGCAAGGCGGGTCCGGTTCGTCGTACCAACCTCAACGAGGCGCGCACCTCCTTGCCGCATCACATCCGGCACCCGGAAGCCGCCACCGATCTCCACGAGATGCCCACGCGACACGATCACCTCACGCCCGCGCGCCAGTTCGGCCAAGACCAGCAGGATCGCCCCGGCGCAGTTGTTCACCGCGATGGCGTCCAGCCCAGAACCATCAAGCGCTGGACAGGTCGTTTCGAGCGCCTCAATGATTGGGCGTGCAAGGTGCACGTGTCGCGATCCCCGGGTTCCCGTCCCCAACTCGAGTTCGACGTCGGCATACCCCGCGGCGACTTCCGCCACCGCTGCCGTTGCCTCCGGCGAGAGCGGCGCCCGGCCAAGATTCGTGTGCAGCACCACCCCCGTGGCATTGATCACCCGTCGCGGACTGGGGCGGGAGGTCGCCGCGGCACCGGCCAGCGTCGCCGCGACCGCGTCGGCGAAGAGACGCCCACGGCGACCGTCCGAATCGTCAGCGCTTGGGGGTGTCGCGATCGCCAATGCACGAACGCCATCAACCGCTCGCCGGGCGAGACGGGTCAACGCCTCCCGCGAGAAACTACCGACGAGCGCGGCAACATCAGCCTGCCTCATCACCGAATCGATCGATGGCAGGTCTCGCCGGGCATCGGCTTGCGGGTTCATCGCCGCGAATCATCACCGCACGCCACGCTCGTTCGCCACCACCAGATTCCCCTCTCCCGCGGGGTACGCCCAGGGGAGGGGCGGGGGGCGGGGGCGCCGCACCCCCTTGTTTTCCGTCGCGCAGCGACTCCGTACGAGGTCGTCTTCGCCCGTCGAAACCGGGAAGGGTTGGGGGGGGTTGGGCGATGGAGCCCATCGCATCGAACGGGCAGTGCCTTCCAGACCTTGAGGCCGCCCCCCGCTAGACTCGACCGATGACAGCGACCACCCATGCACGCTCCGCGATCGCACCCACCCTCGTCGGGTTGGCCGCCGGCGTGGCGGCTGTCGCCGGCCTTGGCGTCGGCGCGGTTTCCGCGGTCACTGCCTGGCGGATCGTTCGCCCGAACCGGGCAAGCCGCCCAGCCGGGTGGGTCCCCCTCATCGACCCCTCTGGGGTGGAGCCGGTCTCCTTCGAGGCACCCGGTGGACCGAGCCTGCGTGGGTGGCTCATGTCCCCCAAGGTTCTTGGTGCTCCAATGGTCGTCTGCCTCCACGGCTTCTCAATGAACCGCCACGAGTTCGAGGACATCGTCCCGTGGTTGCGTGACGCCGGCTACGGCTGTCTCGTCTTCGACTTCCGTGGACATGGCGAGAGCGGCGGCGACTTCACGACCGTCGCCGCAGCCAACGAGGTCGAGGATGCCCGTGCCGCGATCTCGCTCGTCCGCGACCGCTTCGGGGCCGACGTGCCGATTGCGGTGTACGGCATCTCGATGGGAGGTGCCGTCGCGATCCAAGTCACCGCAACGGACCACGCATTGCGGGCGATCGTCACCGACTGCGCCTTCGCCGCCCTACCTCGCGTCCTCGACCACGCATTCGAGGCGTGGATGAACCTTCCGAAATCGGTCTTCCGGCGGCCGGTCTCGATGTTCGCGCGCCTGTTCACGGGGATCCGCGTGGAAGATGTCCGGCCAGTCGACGCCGCCCACGCGATCGCACCCCGCCCCTTCCTGTTGATCCACAACACCGGAGACCGATTCGTCGACCCGGACGACGCGAACTTGATATCCGCCGCCTACGGGCCGGGGATCGAGACGTGGCGGCCAGTCGGCGATCACGTGCAATCGCGAAGGACCCATCCCGATGAATACCGGGAGCGCGTCCTGAGTTTCCTTGGGCAGGTGTTCCGCTAGCCGCGCGCTCACGTCCGCTTCGCCACGCGGCGAACGACCGGCCAAAGGCTATGGGTGCACCCGCGGTTCGGGGGCCGCCCTACACCGTCGGAGCAACGCGGTGGATGGCAAAGTCGTGCTGCCCGATGACCTCGGCAACGACCTCGCCGCCGGCGACCACCGATGCAAGGGCGTTTCGCAGCGCCCGGGCGTGCGTGCCCCGGTC
>CAILQO010000308.1 GCA_903836285.1 uncultured Chloroflexota bacterium | reverse complement strand
TGCCTGCGGAACGCTTGCCCATGGTGCCCCCGGGCCGCCCCCCGCGACTCGGCGAACATACCGAGGAGGTGATGCGCGAGGCGGGTTGGGCCGAGTCGCGGATCTCTGACGCGTTCGCGCGCGGCGCCGCGCACGCTGGATAGACCGCCAGCCTCCGCGTTCGCGCCCCAAGCCGTCCGAATTCAGGAGGTCGCCGCTTCGTCGCGCCGGCGTCGGCTCATGCCGCGGATGTCCTGGACCCAACCGGGGATCGCAGCGATGAACTCGTCAGCGGCGACGGTTCCCTCGGTGAACGGGTCGCCGAGTGGCAGGACATGCGGCGAATCCGGGTCGGAAGGGTTCCAGAGAGCCAGGTCACTCCAGCCGTTCAGGTAGTTGATAAGGGGCCAGGCACGTGCGTCGGTCAGCTCCCGGTGGCTCTCCACGTACTCAAAGACAGTAGTCTCGCCATCACCGTACGTGCCCCGCTCACCGAGCCGCCGACCGATCCGGCGCCAGTCCACCAAGTCATCGATGCGCGACTCCGCCATCGCGCGAACCACGCGCCCCCGGGCCATCGCGCGCGACCCGGATGGGGGATTCTCAGTGAGCCGTTCGGCAAGCCCATCGGGCGCGAGGGGCTTGAGCTTGCCCTGCTTTTGCAACAAGGTGACAAGGCTGACGGCCGGGTCAACGTGGTGGTACGCCAGATCAAGCTTTATGAGTGCCGGATCCTCCCACCCTTGCGGCGACCTCGAGGCGCGCCGTTCGAGGATGAGGAACTTCGTGACCCAGTCCAGGTAGCCGTCGAGCCGCATGGGGTCGGTCTCAAGGCCGTTGAGCACCGTCGACCACTGGCGGAGGACCCACGTTGTGTCGTCATCGCGCCCGAAGTACCGCAGGTTTGCCTCCACGAGGTAGCGTCGCTGCACGTCGACGGCGGGGATGGTCGATCCGTCCGACAGCTTGACCGTCCACCCCCCGAACGGGTTGGCAGCGATGTCTCGGAGCGAGTGGACCGGGTTCTCGAGCTCGATGTCCGGCTGCCACCCGTCATCAAGGAGTTGGGTGACCAATGCGGTGGTGCCAATCTTCAGGCGGGTCGCGTATTCCGACCGGTTCGCGTCGCCGATGATGTTGTGCAGGCGACGCAAGCGACCACCCGCGAGCGGCTCGTCACGCACATTCAGGATCGGCCTGCCGCCGAAGCGGACGCGGTTGCTCACGTCGACGGTGATGAACGCGGCACGCTGGCTGATCTCAAACGGGGGTACTGGCTTGCTGGCCACTGGTCCGGGTAGCGCCCCTTGCCGGCTTCCACGACGTCGCACCGACGCCGGGCGCACCATGCCCGCACCGGCGTACAACTGGCGCGTCACAAGGAAGGGGAGTAGGCCCTCCACCATGCTGCGGCTCCGCGGACTCGATCGGATGCAATAGTTTTCGTGGTATCCGTACGTATTGCCAAAGTGATCAGTATTGTTCTTAATGAAGAAGTTCTCGCCCTGCAGGCCGAGGGCGCCAAGTGTGGCGACGACAATGAGGTCTCCGGCCTGTTCGGCGGCGACGATTTCATCGAGGCTGCGGCACTCGGGCGTGGCGTACTCGAGATGGCCAGAATCGAGGTACATCCGACCGCCGTTGAACAGGAAACCGCCGTTGCCGGGAATCTCGCCCCATTCACGGGGTGCCGGCTCGATCAACCCGTAGCGCCGGCCTTCAAAAACGCCGCCGCGGACCTTGTACGCCAGTTCGGTCGGGCTCAGCGTCCCCGCTGCTGCGTACTCGGTCTCGGTCCCAAAGAGGGTGCCTTCCATGTGGTCAACCTCACCCGCGTGATGGGGTCATTCTCCGCCAGGTTGGGGGGTCGGATCGGGGATCTCGCGGATGATCCGTTCAAGCTCGTCGTCGAGGTCAGCGTCCGGGTCCGAGGCGCTGTCGGGTTCTGGCCGGTCCGCAGGCCGAGCTGGGTTTTCGACCGGTGCCTCGGTGGGACGCGTCGGCGCCTGCGGTGCGATCGCGGACGCGCCTCCGCGGTTCACGGTCACGGACGGGTACCGATCGCTGGAAAGAACCACTTCAAGGGCATTCTGGTTGTCAGGCATCGCGCGATGATCCCTTCATGGCCGCGACAAGGCCTGCGAGGTCCGGCGCGCGCTCCACGAGGTCGAGAACGCGGTCAACCACCGGTCCGGTGAGGTCTTCGAGGTCGAGGCGCCACTCGCGCCCATCGATCGTGAATGTCACGCTATCCCATTCCATCTTGCGCACGTGCGGGCCAAACCGCGACAGGATTGACCCGCGAATGGCACCGCGCGTCGCTGACGGCGGCGCGGTTCGCGCTCGCGAGATGCGGTTGGCGTCAAGGATCGCGGTAACCCGGCCTTGGCGAAGCAGGGCGTCGAAAACCGAGGTCTTGGGGTCGACGAGGTGGTACGCCATATCGAGCCGCCGAAGCTTCGCGTCGCCCCACGTTGCGGTGTCGGTGCCTCCGGCCACCTGGGCGAAAATTGACCACTTGATTGCCCAGTCGGCACGAGTGCGAAGGAATGGGCTGGGCTGCCCGTCAGCCGTTCGGGTTGCGGCCGACTCCAAGGCAGTTGCCCACTGATCGAGCACCCAGTCGGTTTCAACGTCTCGCCCGGCGAATGCACCTTGACATGCCCGATAAATCGACGCCTGCAGGTCGTGCAGCGTGACGTGATTCTGGTTGGTGGTTGGGACGCCGACAGCGCCGCGGGGGTCGCGGCTGAAGAGGCGGATGGCAGTCACTGGGTCGGCGAGTTCGATCGCAGGGGCCCAGCCATGCGTCTCGATGAGGTCGAGGACGAGGGCAGTCGCTCCCACCTTCATCGCGGTGGCCCACTCAGACCGGTTCGCATCACCTGCGATGCAATGGAGCCGCCGGTAAGCCGTGGACCGCGCATGTGGTTCATCGCGAGTATTGAATATGGGGCGCTTTGCAGTAGTGTTGATACCAACACGTTCTTCAAAGAAGTCGGCACGCTGGCTGAGCTGGAACCCCGGCGCGATTGGCGCTCCTGGCTTCTCATAGCCCAGCTTGCCTGCGCCAACCAGAAGTTGGCGGCTGACCAAGTGGGGCGTCAAACCACGGACGAGGGCGTCGAGCGGCGTCGCGCGGGCACAGAGGTAGTTCTCGTGCATTCCATAGCTACGCCCGTGATAGTCCGTGTTGTTCTTCAGCAGGCGCACGCGAGTGGCGGGGCCAATTTCGCTTGTGAGTACCGCGTTTCGGGCGGTCTCGCAAGCCAGCACGATCGCCTCGCCGGCGCGGTCCTGCGCGACGAGTTCGAAGAGGTCAGGTGTCGCCTCGGTGCAGTACTCCGGGTGGTTGTGATCGTTGTAGAGGCGCGCGCCGTTGAGGAGGACGGTGTTGGCAAGCAGCTCGTCGCGCGAGAGTGCGCGACTGCGTTCATCGGGCCCGTCAAGATCGTGCGGGTCCCGATCCAGGTGGTCGACGCGCATCCCTCGCAGGTCGCGGTACGGATCCTCGCCACGGTAGTCCCAGCCTCGGAGCACGACAGACTCCGTGCAGGCTCCGACAAGTCGAGCGCACTCGTACCCGAAATCGACGCCCGGAGGACCCCCGGACCCGCCAGATTGTGTCCGGTTTGGGATGGCCGGGAACCCCTCGCAGTTGAGACCGTATTCGGTCTCGATCCCGACCGGACGACGCATGCTGCCAGTCTAGCAGGGTGAGGGTGGCACTTTTCCGACGGGTAGCCCGTACTGCCCGAGTCACGCGCATGGGTCGGCGGCCGCGATACGGTGACTGTGTGACCTGCGGGCAGGTTGCCGAGGGAGGAGGCGAGATGGCGAGCGGGCTGCGGATTGAGCGACTGACGGTGATCGAGTTTGCCTACGAACTGGCCGACCTTGGGGTGGACTACAACGGCTTCAATACGGTGTACGCGCCTGGCGCAACGCGGCGGGCGACGGGTCACGTGTTCGTCATCGACACAAGCGAAGGCATTCGTGGAGAGCACGTCGGGGGCGACCGCAACACGTATGCGCAGGTCTCCCAAGTGGCGCACTACCTCGTTGGGCGAAATCCGCTCGAGCGTGAGCGGATCTACAACGACGTCAAGCGCGCGTTGCGCAAGGTGGACAAGTTCGGCCTGAGCGCCATTGACATCGCGTTGTGGGACATCGCAGGGAAGGCGTACGGTGCACCCCTGTACGAGCTTCTGGGCGGTTGGAAGCGCACGCTTCCCGCGTACGCGAGCACCCTCCATGGAGACCACGTGCGCCATGGTGGTCTGTCGACTCCTGAGGCGTTCGCGGACTTCGCCCTCCAGTGCCGAGAGATGGGATACCCCGCGTTCAAGATCCACGGATGGGGCAATGACCCGAGTGAGGAGGGGTACATCCACCGCGAGGTGGCCACTGTGCTCGGGACCCGTGCGGCGGTCGGCGAATCGTTGGACTTGATGCTGGACCCTGCGTGCGAATACGACACGTGGGCCGATGCACTCCGAGTTGGTCGTGCGTGCGACGAGGCGGCGTACTTCTGGTATGAGGACCCATACAAGGATGGCGGAGTGTCAGCCTTTGCACACAAGCGGCTCCGCGAGTTGATCAAGACCCCGCTCTTACTTGGCGAACACGTTCGGAACTTTGAGCAACACGTTGATTTCTCCCTCGCGGGAG
>CAILQO010000307.1 GCA_903836285.1 uncultured Chloroflexota bacterium | reverse complement strand
GTCTTGCCGAGGAGGCCCGTCTCGCGGAGGTCGCCCGTCTCGCGGAGGAGGCGCGGCTTGCCGAGGAGGCGCGGCTTGCCGAGGAGGCGCGGCTTGCCGAGGAGGCGCGGCTTGCCGAGGAGGCCCGTCTCGCGGAGGAGGCCCGGCTTGCACGGAGCGTGCGCCTTTCGGAAGGAGCGCGCATGGCAGCGGACCTCGCCCGACTCGCTGACGGGGCGCGGGCCGCCGAACTTGCGCGCGCCACGGACTTGGCCAGGCGTGAGGCGGAAGCGCGCGTCGCCGCCGGGGCCCGCTCGGCGGCCGCGAGCGGGATGACCGAGGCATCGACCATCGCCGCGGCGGCGCAAGCCCTTGAGGCGGCCCGCCAGGCCGATGCGGTACGTCACGCGCAACTGGCCCGTGATGCGCAAATCGCGAGGCAAGCCGAGGCTGCGCGTGTCGCGGAAGCGGCGCGGCGATCGGGCAGTGCCCGCGGACCGGGCATCGCTCAAGTCCACGAACAGTTCGGTACGTTCATGGTCGTGGGCGGCCCGACCGTTGGAGCGACCGATCCGGCGTCGTCCGCGCCTCGCGAGTTCAATGGCCCGGCAGGTTCGGCGACGCCGACGGGTCGCTGGAATCGGGTCCGGTTTCAGGCCGCGCCGTACGTGCCTCCGCCAGACCCCGATTTCGGTGACGTGACCGCGCGATGACTTTACGCACCAGAACCCTTACAGGACCTCTCGCGGTTGGGCTGGAGGCACGCCAGATTGGGCGCCGTATACTGGCGCCACGTGACGGAACTGACACGCATGCGCCGCGTCGCGCTTTTCCCCGCAACGTTTGACCCGCCAACACTCGGCCACATGGAGACGATCGCGCGAAGCGCGGCCGTTTTCGACGAGATCGTTGTCGCAGTCTATGCTGAGCCGGCGAAAGCGACGTTGTTCACCGTCGCTGAGCGACTGGCGCTCGTCGAGGCCTCCGTTCTGGAATTGGGTGTGCCGAACGTGCGTGTCCGGTCGTACTCGGCACAACTGACGGTCGAACTTGCGCGGGCGGAGGGGGCCAGTGCCCTAATTCGCGGGTTGCGCGCCGTCTCGGACTTCGACTACGAGCTGCAGCTGGCGCACACAAACAAGGTGCTCGCGCCGGACATCGAGACCGTGGTGCTGCTTGCGAGCGCCAAGTACAGCTTCCTCAGTTCAACGATCGTGCGCGAGGTGGCGCGACTTGGGGGTGACGTGTCACCGTGGGTTCCGCGTGCCGTGGCGGTCAAGCTTGCTGAACGTTTTGGGGACCCGCACGGCGTGCCACCAACGCATTCGGTCCTTGGTAGCGAGGCCGGGGCTGATCGCATCGCTGGATTCGTGACAACCGACGACCGCGTCCGTTGACGAGAACGTAACCATTCGCCGTCGGCACTGGACCGTGGCGAGGACAGGCGTGAGGGCGTGCCCACAGTGGGGCGGGCCAGCGCGGGGAGGTGACTTCCATCGACATCCTTTATCTCGTAGATCGGTTGGAGGCCATCTTTACCAACGGGCAGCGGGTCCCCTTCACGCACAAGATCATGATCGACGACCAGGAGTGCTACGACCTTCTGGACCAGATCAGGCAGGTCGTGCCCGAAGAGATCCGCGCGGCGAAGAAGGTGACCGTTGACCGCGACCGGATCACTGGCGAGGCGCAACTCGAGGCGCAACGGATCATCCAGGAAGCGGAGGATTACCGCGAGCAGCTGCTGAGCGAGGAGGGTCGACTTGAGGCTGCGGAGATTCGGAGCCGTGAAATCGTGGATGAGGCGACCGCTGACGCGGAAGCGCTGCGCGATGGTGCGAACGAGTACGCGCTTGATGTGCTCGAAGCCTTGAGTAGCCGCCTGTCCGACCTGCTCGATCAGGTCCAGAACGGCATCGAGCAGTTGCGACCCGAGGAACCAGCCGACTGACCGACCGGGTCGCCTTGCGCGCCCCATACTTCACGGACGCGAGGTTCGGCCGGTGCAGACGCTACGAATAAATGTTGCGGGGCTCCTGAAAGAGACCACGGGTGGTGCGCGCGACCACTCGATCGGTGCGTCGGCGCTGTCAGTCGCCGCGATGGTGCCGGATGCGCGTCCGTCAGGCGCACTCACCGGCACGGTGAGGCTCTTGCGCAGTCCGCGAAGTATCTTCGCTCGGGTGCGCGCCGGCACGGAGGTCATCCTGGACTGCAGTCGATGCCTCGAGGACGCCGTCGCGGGCATTGAGGTGGAGTTCGATGCTGAGTACTTCCCCTCAATCGACGTGGTAACCGGTTCGGCCCTTAAGGTGCCGGACGATGACATGGCGTTCGTAATCGACCACAATCATGAGCTCGACCTTGCTGAGCCAATCCGGCAGGAGCTTGTCGTTGCGGCTCCGATGCACCCGCTCTGTTCTGCCGAGTGCGCCGGACTGTGTGTCAGCTGCGGACACAACCTCAACGAGGGGCAGTGTGCCTGCTCGGAGGAGGTGACTGACGGCCGCCTCGCCCAGCTGCGGGACCTGCTTGGGCGCAACGGATCGGCGTGACGTTGGGGCTACCGAAGGGATAGCCGCGAGGCTTGTCTTCTCGGTATCATCCACCGTTCACCATCGGGGAGAGGTTACGTGGGCGCACACCCCAAGCGGAAGATCAGCAAGAAGCGTCGCGACGAGCGGCGCAGCCATCAGGCACTTTCGGTGCCGCAGTTCATCACCTGTCCCAGCTGCCGTGAGCTGACGTTGCCGCATCAGGCGTGCCATCGCTGCGGCGCATACCGTGGGCGGCAGATTGTTCGGCACGAGGGCGCGCGGTAGCCCAGCATCCAGGACGATGACGGGCACCGAGCGCGGTGCCGCCGATGGGTACGCAGGAGCATCGGGGCGCCGAAAGGCGCCCCGTTCGCATTGTGGCGCATCACGAGGAGGACCCGATGACCGGCAACGTCGCGTGGCTCTTCCCGGGACAAGGCTCGCAAGCCGTCGGCATGGCTCGATCACTTTCGGAATCGTGGACCGCGGCCCGTGAGGTGCTGGTTCTGGCCGAGGCAACCTACGCCGGACCGCTGATGCGCATCATGTTTGACGGCCCTGCGGAAGCCCTGCAGGCGACAGTCACCACCCAACCCGCGATCGTGGGCGCGAGTCTTGCAGCCCTGGCAGCCGTGCGTGAGGCGTGGCAGGGGCGTCACGGGAGCGACCTTCCCGACCCTGCACTCGTTGCGGGACACAGTGTTGGCGAGTTCTCGGCGCTGGCGGCGAGCGGGGCCACCGATTTCGCGACCGCATTGCGCCTGACGTGCGAGCGAGCGCGGTTGATGCAGTGGGCAGCCGAGGGCAACCCCGGCACGATGGCAGCGGTCCTCGGCCTTGACGTTGACCGCGTCGACGAGGTGTGCGCAGAGGCGCGGGCAACCATTCCCGGGAGCTATGTGACCGTGGCCAACCACAATTCGTCCGCTCCCTCGCAGGTGGTAATCGCCGGCGACCAGGCCGGTGTCGACCTCGCGACGGAGAAATGCAAGGCAGCAGGCGCGCGCCGGGTCGTGCCTCTCGTGGTGGGAGGCGCCTTCCATTCCCCAGCGATGGCACCGGCGCGAGAGGGCCTGGCGCGTGCAGTATCTATGGCGGTTGTCGGGGAGGCGCGCGTGCCGCTCGTGGCAAACGTGACGGGCCGAGCCATCCGACGCCGGCGAGAGGTCCGCGACGAGCTCTCCGAGCAAGTGACGAGCCGTGTCCGCTGGGCCGAGTCGATGGCCACGCTTGCTTCGGCGGGATGCGTTCGATTCATCGAGTTTGGCGCAGGAGCCGTGCTCTCTGGTTTGGTGCAGCGGGCAGTTCCTGGCGCGCAGGTGATCCAAGTCGGCGATGCTGAGGGCGTCGCGCGTGCCGTGGAGTGGCTTGAGCAATGAACCATGCGTTGGCTGGCGCAGGCGGGGCCATAATGCCAGTGAGATGGGAGCGATGATCACTCGTCCGCTCGACGGCTTCGCAGCGCTGGTGACCGGCGCATCCGGCGCACTTGGCCGAGCCATCGCCGTGCACCTCGCCGCCAGTGGGGCGCGCGTAGCCTGCCATTATGGGTCGCGACCTGAAGGCGCCGGTGCGACGCTCGATGCGATACGGGCTGGTGGTGGTGACGGCATTGTTGTCGGTGCCGACGTCTGCGAGCGAACGGCGGTCGACGCAATGGTCGCCACGACGCTCGAAGCGTTCGGCCAGGTCGACATCCTCGTGAACAATGCAGGCACCACGCGCGACGGCCTGATCGCTCGCATGTCCGACGACGACTGGGACGACGTGATGGCGACGAACTTGCGGTCCGCGTTCCTGGCGACGCGTGCGGTGATGCGCCCAATGTTGCGCCAACGGTCCGGGCGGATCATCAACGTCACGTCCGTGATGGGCATCGTCGGGAACGCCGGCCAGGCGAACTATGCGGCTGCGAAGGCCGGGATGATCGGGTTGACCCGTTCGACGGCGCGCGAGGTTGCCTCCCGCGGCATCACGTGCAACGCAATCGCCCCGGGATTCATCGATGCGGGGCTTGCCGCTGACCTGACCGACGATCAGAAGGCTCGCGCACTTGCCGCGATCCCTTTGGGCGTCACCGGCACTCCCGACGACGTCGGCGCGGTTGCGGCGTTCCTCTGCACCGCCGGGGCGCGCTACATCACTGGCCAAGTGGTGAACGTCGACGGCGGCATGGTGATGGCGTAGCCACGAACGGCATGCAAGGGCACGACCGATGTTTTCAAAGGTCCTGATCGCCAATCGCGGCGAGGCGGCGGTGCGCGTCATCCGGGCATGTCGCGACCTTGGCGTGCGTACCGTCGCCGTTTACTCAGAGGCGGACGCCAACTGCCTCCACGTTCGGATCGCCGACGAGGCCGTGTGCATCGGCCCGGCGGCGACGGGACGGTCGTACCTGAACGTCCCGCACATTGTGCAAGCCGCGCTGATGACTGGTGCCGAGGCGATCCACCCCGGCACGGGTTTTCTTTCGGAGAGCGCCGCGTTTGCTGAGATCTGCATCGGGTATGGGCTGAACTTCATCGGGCCGCTCCCGGAGACGATCTGGCAGCTCGGTGACAAGGCTCGCGCTCGCA
Source organism: uncultured Chloroflexota bacterium (assembly GCA_903836285.1). Classification (GTDB taxonomy): domain Bacteria; phylum Chloroflexota; class UBA11872; order UBA12225; family UBA12225; genus CAILQO01. Next base: position 9,713 of record CAILQO010000307.1, on the reverse strand, counting down.
CGGTGATGCGGGATGCCGGCTTGCCCGTGATGCCTGGGTCTGATGCCCCAGTGCGATCCCTGGACGACGCGAAGGCGCTTGCCGAATCGCTTGGGTATCCGGTCATGCTGAAGGCCGTCAATGGTGGAGGGGGCAAGGGGATCAGGAAGCTTCAGTCGTCGCAGGAGCTTGTGGCGGCCTTTCCGGTGGCACAGGCCGAGGCATCGAGTGCGTTCGGAAACCCGGACATTTACCTTGAGAAGTGCATCGAGGATGCGCGCCACGTCGAAGTACAGATCCTTGGCGATCGCCATGGCGCGATCATCCACCTTGGTGAACGCGATTGTTCACTGCAGCGCCGTGCACAGAAGGTCATCGAGGAGGCACCCGCGTCGGGACTGCCGATGGCGGTACGCGACCGGCTGTGCACGGCGGCGGTCGTCGGCGCTCGCGCCGCCAACTATGTCAACGCAGGGACGTGGGAGTTCCTCGTCGATCGGGATGACAACTTCCATTTCATGGAGGCGAACACACGCCTGCAGGTGGAGCATCCGGTTACGGAGGCGGTGACCGGTATCGACATGGTGCGGATGCAGCTTGAGGTGGCCTCAGGCGGGCACTTGCCGTGGACGCAGGACCAGATCACGATTCGCGGTCACGCGATCGAGTGCCGCATCACTGCAGACGACCCGCTCCGAAACTTCGCCCCTGACGCAGGGGTCGTGTCCAGGTTCGACGTCCCGGGAGGTCCGGGCATCCGAGTCGACACGCATGTGGTCGCCGGGTATGAGGTGCCTCCCTTCTACGACTCCCTGTTGGCCAAGGTGATCTCGTTCGGCGCCGACCGCGAAGAGGCCCGGGTGCGCATGATTCGTGCACTCGGCGAGTACCGTATTGAGGGCTTGGCGACCACCGTTCCATTTCATTCGCGACTGTTGTCGGACCCTGCGTTCATCGCGCAGGCCACGACGACGACGTTCGTGGAGCGGTGGTTGCCGACCGCAGACTGGTCGTGACGGGCATGACGTCGAGTGGCATCGCGGGGTTGCCACCGATCCCCGAAGAATGGATGGCGCTCGACGGGGATGCCTCCGAGTGGCCTGAGGGGTTTGGCGATGAGCGGCGTCGCGGCCGCGCGGTAGCCGTGCAGGTGCTGTACGAGGTTGACCTGACCAAGCGGGACCCGAGTACCGTCGTTGATCGGCGAATTGCGGACGATCGGACGCCGCCCGCGTCGGCTTCGTCAGCGCGCGCGTTGGTGGGTGGAGTGGTGGCACGTCTCGCCGAGATCGACCGTACGCTCGCTGACGGCGCCCCGCAGTGGCCTGTGCAACGGATCGACCCAGTCGAGCGATCCATCTTGCGGGTGGCGACCTTTGAGCTGCTCCACGCTCGGGGTGAGGGCGACCGGTCAAGTGAGCGCGTGCCGGTCCGGGTGGCAATCAATGAGGCGGTCGAACTTGCGCGCCTGTTCGGCACCGAGGCGTCGGTTCGGTTCGTGAATGGCGTGCTTGGCGCGGTCGTTCGGCAGATCGCGCCGGACACGACGGACGCGCTGGGTGCGACGATGCCGGTGCTGAATCGGGTAGACGCTGACGACGTCGGTGCGTCACCGACTGGTGAGGATGGCCTCGGTGACGTGGGGGCAGTGTCCCCTGCGGAGTCTTGAGGCGTTTCGCCGACCGTCGGAGATACTGTTCGCGTCGCGGTATGCAACCATCGTGATGGAGCCTTCGCGTTGTACCCCATGGAGTTCGGCATCGCGTGACTGCTGATCAGATTGCCAACGCTGTCCAGTCGCTCCTCGACTGGCTCTGGACGCCCATCCCCGGCTCCGAGTACCCGTGGGCGGCGGTCGTCCTCCTTGTGATTTCGGCCGTCGCAGTTGTCGGCGGAGTCGCATACGGCATTCCGCGCATCCGTGCGTGGTGGAACGACAACTCGGTTCGGCCGGACGAGGACGAACGGGGCGTTTCGACGGTTGAGATGAGCCTGATCGAGCACCTCGTCGAGCTGAAGAACCGGTTCGTCATCGTGGGAATCGCGGTCACGCTGGCGACAGTTGGCGCGTTTGTCTTCTACCAGCAGTGGATGCGCATCGCCCTCTGGCCACTGAACGGGCACGAGTTGCAGGCGATTACGCCGACCGAGAAGGTGATGGCGTACTTCAAGGTGTCGTTCGTGGTTGCGATCGCGGTGTCGATGCCAATCATCCTCTTTCAGGTGTGGCGGTACATCGCACCCGGTCTGACGCGCGCCGAGCGACGGTGGATCGTTGCGTTCGTGCCGGGTGCAACCGTCAGTTTCATCGCAGGCATCGCGTTCGCCTACTTCGCCCTCATGCCCGCGGCACTCACGTTTCTGCTCGGCTTCGGTGACGACGACATCAAGGTCGTCCCGACGGTCGCGAGTTATATCGATTTCGTGACGCGCCTGCTGCTTGCTGTCGGGGGTATCTTCCAGATGCCGTTAGTGATGTTCATCCTGACCAAGGCAGGCGTCATCGACCCGTCGCGGTTCGGGTCGTGGAGGCGCTACGTCGTCGTGCTCGCGTTCATTGTTGGCGCGATTGTCACGCCGACCCCGGACCCGTTCAACCAGTTGCTGGTCGCGGTGCCGGTGATGCTGCTGTTCGAGTTTGGGGCACTGCTTGCGCGGTTCGCGTGACCCAGGGGGGCGCTACGGGACGAGCGGTGCGCCGCACTCGGCGAGGGCCGCAACGAGGTCTGGCGGCAGCGCCGATTCGAGCCGCATTGGCACCCCGTCAAGGCGGGTGAAGCCAAGGCTTGCGGCGTGCAGAAACTGCCGGGTCAGCGGAAGGTGTGGTGTCGGACGTCCGTATACGCGATCGGCGACTACTGGCACGCCGATTGACGCGAGGTGCACGCGGATCTGGTGAGTGCGGCCGGTCACGAGCACACACTCGACAAGCGCGTTGCTTTCGTAGCGCGACACGACGCGAAACGTCGTGATCGCAGGCTTGCCGCCATGCGAGGTGGGAACGATCCCCATCACATCCGGCCGGTCCGATCGGCGCCCAATCGGCGCGTCGATGATCCCGGCGTCGGTGCGCGGGTTGCCCTCCACGAGTGCGAGATAGCGCTTCTCCACCGTGCGGTCCGCGAACTGCGCCTGCATTGCGGTGAGGGCGCGATCATGACGCGCCACGACGATCAGACCGCTTGTCTCACGGTCGAGGCGATGGACAATGCCTGGGCGCGTCGCCCCGCCGACGCGCATCCCCGGGTAGCGGTGCATCAAGGCGTTCACCATCGTGCCACGCGGGTGCCCTGGGGCTGGATGCACGACGAGGCCCGACGGCTTGTCGATCACGACGATGTCCTCGTCCTCGTAGGCAATCGCGAGGGGGATGTCCTCGGGGACGGGAGCACCTGAACGATCCAGGTGCGTGCCCGGGTCATCTGGTCCGTAGAGCGCGACCGTGACCACCTGTCCGGCACGCAGTCGCGTTGACGCGGCCGATGCAAGTCCATCGAGGCGGATCGCACCAGCCGAGATCAGTGCCTGTGCCCGACTGCGCGAGAGGCCGCCGACCTGACGCGCAACCCACGCGTCCAATCGCTCACCACTAGCCTTGGCGTCAACGCAGAACACGCTGGCCTCAGGGTGGTCCTCGCCGTCAGGATCATTGTCGGCGACTGACGGTGGCAGGACCATCACTGGTCGCGCTGAAGCAGCAACGTGGCGACCAAGATCACGCTCCCGACTGTGATAGCCGCGTCGGCGACGTTGAAAATCGCGAACTGGAAGCCGATGGCGTCGATGTGGAACGAAATGAAGTCAGTGACCGCTCCGAACCGCAGGCGGTCGATGATGTTGCCGATGGCACCCCCAACCTGCAATGCGAGAGCCAAGCGCATCCAGGACGCGCGTCCGACGAGTGACCGGTACACGGCGAGCAGGACCAGAACCACAGCGAACGCGATTGGCAGGTGAATGTCGCCGAAGTTCTGGGCGATGCCGAAGGCAATCCCGCGGTTCGTTGTGTGGTGCAGGTCAAGCGTGGGGATGATCGGGACAGTCGCCCCGATGGCAATCGTGGCGACGACGGCCGCCTTTGAAGCTTGGTCGAGCAGTACGACGACAGTCGCGACGGCGGCGAGGACACGCCACGGGTTGACGGTTTGTACCTCACTCTCAAGCAGGCGCGCTTCTTCAACCGCCGGTGGATGGCCGACCGGCGCCGTGGCGTGATCGGCCGTCATTACGGGAAGCATACCGAGGATTGCTCCGGGCCTCCCGCTCCTTCGATCCAGCACTATGGGCGCCTCGTCGGGGTCCGGACCGTGAAATGCGGTGCCAACGCGTCGAGGATGATGTCGAGTTCCTCATGGTCGATTGCGTCGAGGGCGAGGCCGGGCAAGCGCTTGAACGGCGAAGTGATGATGCGTCGCCGATACAGGACCTCCTTATAAACGGCGGTGCCGAACGCTGCCTCAATGTTGAGCAGTGGCAAGAGATCGTTGAAGAGGGCGCGCGCATCGTCGAGGCGCTTGGCGTCGATAAGGTTCCAGACTTGGGCGTGAACGTCGGCGCTCTCGCAGGCAGGCATCGTGCCGCAGGCGCCGCGGCGAACTTCGTCGAATAGGTAGCGACCGGCCTTGCCGCCCATGATCCCGAGGCATCCGTCGCCGGCGTGCGCGAGGACGTGGGTGATCTTCGGACCGGTGCCGAATGACTCCTCCTTGACGTACTGGATCGGGCCGATCTCGACGCACAGGCGGGTCACGAACTCGGCAGACATGGGGTGGCCGATGCCGCCCGTCTTCTCGTGGTTCTGGATGTAGACGGGGATACCGGCCGGTGCGACGGCATCGGCAACTGCCGCGTAAAAGGCAAAGATGGTGTCCTCGTCGGTCGCCTCGCCGTACGCCGGCATCGTGATGACCGCGTCAGCGCCGGTATCTGCGGCGTGGCGGGCGTAGCCGACGGCCTCGGCGGTCGTGGAAGCGCAGACGCCGATGACGGCGGGGACGTGCCCCGTCTTGCCAGCCCGCGCGATTTCCTCGACCGTGGCGCGCGCGACGACGTGACGTTCCTCGGTGCTGAGCGTCGAGAACTCGCTCGCATTCACCGGCGTGACGATGCCGTGCGTGCCGGCTTCGAGGCAGAACGCGAGCGTGCGTCGCAGCGATGGCTCATCGAGAGCGCCGTCGGTGGTGAAAGGGGTCGGCGGGATCGCAAAGAGGCCGCGATGCGTGGCGGTCATTGGCCTTGGTTCCAGTCTGAGCCGGAGAGGAAGCCGCCGTCGACGGCGATGACCTGCCCGGTCACGAAGTCGGAGGCGCCCCCGGCGAGGTAGATCGCTGTGGGCGCAACGTCGACCGGTGCGCCGAAGCGTCCGGCCGGGATGCGCCCGAGAACCCATGACTTGCGGGGTTCGGCGCTCAGGAATGCCCGGTTCAGGTCGGTGAGGATGAAGCCAGGGGCGATGCAGTTCGCCTGGATGTTGTGCGGCGCCAACTCAACGGCGAGTGCTTTTGTCAGGAGCGCAACGCCACCCTTCGACGCGGCGTAGGCAGTCATCCCTGGAGCAACCCCCTGGACTGAGGCAAGCGACCCAACGGTGATCACCTTGCCTGAGACCTCGCGTGCCCCACCGTGCGCCGGGATCATTGCGCGGACTGCAGCCTGGCACCCGGCGTAGACCGCACGCAAGTTCGTGCCGACGATGACGTCGTAGTCCTCGTCGGTAATGTCGAGGAGCTTCTTGCGCCGGTTGGTACCGGCGACGGGAACGTAGATGTCGAGGTGACCGAAGCGAGCGACCGTCTCGGTGACGGCGCGCTCGTTGTCCTCACGCTTGTTCACGTCCCCCGCAATCGCGATGGCGTGGTTGGGTCCGATTTCGGCCACCAGATCGTCGAGGTCGGTCGCCGTGCGCGCCATGGCGGCGATGGACGCACCGGCACTCGCGAGGGCGACCGCCATTGCGCGCCCAATCCCCCGGCTTCCGCCGGTGATGAGCGCAACGCGCCCAGTCAGGTCGAACGGGCCGTGGCCGCTCGCTGTTGATGACATGCGCTTCCTCTCTCTGGCAATCGGACCGCGGGCCGATCAGGCCCATCTCGCCCGGCAACCTCACACGGTTGGTAAATAGGGGTCCTGGGTCAGACACGCTTGCGAGCGACCCCGCTCATGCAACCCGATGGGTGCGGTGGCGATCGTACTACGCGGGCGGCGCCATCGGATCTGGTGAACTCGGGTCACTCGTGCCTCGACTAGGGCTCGGTTCAAGCACCACGACGAGGATGCCTGCGAGAAGGACGATCGCGCCCACGACGGATGTCGACGTTGGGATCTCGCCGAAGATCAGCGCCGTCAGGAGCGTGCCTCCGACGACCTCGAAGACCGCGATGACGTTTGCGGCGGTTGCGGGGATGCGACGCAACGCGGCGTTGTAAAGGGTGTGGCCGGCGCCGAGCGGGAGGAACCCAGCGGCGGCCACAGCAACCATCGGCACGATCCCACGCGTCGACCCAGGTGCCTCCCAGAGCGCGACGGGAAGCAGCCAGATTGCACCCCACCCGTACGCCCCACAGGCGTAGTCGTACAACGGGAACCGGTCTCGGGCGCGGCGTCCGGCGATCGAGTAGAAGCCATACGAGATGGCCGTCACTACGGCGAAGCCGTCCCCGATGAGGCTTCGCGTCGTGATCACTGGCTCAAACCCGGTGAGGTATGTCGCGCCAGCGATGGTGATCAGGATGCCGGCGATTGCCCGCCTTGAGATCGGTTCACCGAGGACGGCCCACGACGCAAGCGCGACGAATACTGGCGCGGTGTACGTGATGGCGAGCGAGTGCGCCGTGCTGGTGAAGACCAGCGACGCCACAAACGACCCGAAGTGAACGGCGACGAGGGCTCCGTACCCGACGAATTCGAGGGCGAAGAGCCGTCGCCAAGCGATCCTGTGACGCGCGGCCAGGGCAAAGGTGGCGACGGCGATCGTCCCCGTTGAGAGCCGCCAGAAGGCGATCTCGACTGGGCCGATCATCGGGGCGAACCTTGTAAGGGCCGGCGAGGTACTGAACAGCAAGACCGCGATGCACGCGAGGAGATAGCCGTTCATTTCCTCGCGCGCATGCTGCAGGCGGGCGCGTTAGCAAGGGGGTGTCGACGCGACACGATGGCGGCGGAGCGGTAAGGATCACCGCCTACTTGGTACGCGACCACTGCTGGAAGGGCTCCGACCGGTCGGGCGATTAGCTGACATCCGGCGTATTGGGGAGGTGGAATCTTGCTACCTGCAGCGGGGCCGCAGGAGGCACGGTCGGAGCTCCAGCGTGGCGTGCAGCCGCTGTCACTTGCGCGCGCCATACTCGGTGATCGGCAGTATTTCGAAGTCGGTGCCGCCATGGGCGATCGACACGGCAAGGGCGCCGGCGGTATCGAGGGACGTCAGGCACGGAATACGCGCCTCAACCGCCGCCCGGCGGATGTCGAAGCCGTCCATCAGTACGCCTCGACCGCCGCTTGTAGTGTTCACCACTAGGCTCACTTCGCCGGTGCGGATCAGCTCGACGATGGTGCGGTCGCCATCGGCAATCTTGCCGACTTCGCGCACCGGCAGGCCGAGGGTTCGGATCAGGCGGGAGGTGCCGGCGGTCGCGAATAGTCGATAGCCAGCCGCCGCAAACTGCTTGATGATCGGGACCGCCTCGTCTTTGTCACGGTCTGCGACCGACAGGAGGACGCCTCTCGGGTGGTCCTTGTCGATCGGCACCATCGGGATGACCCCTGCACCGACCATCGCCTTGAAGAGTGCCGGCGCAAACGTGCGGTCGATGCCCATGACCTCGCCGGTGGACTTCATTTCCGGGCCGAGGTACGAATCGACGCCGACAAGCTTGCTCATCGAGAAGACCGGTGCCTTTACCGCCACAAGCTTTTGGCGGGGCCACAACCCGCCGGCGTACCCCATCTCATGGAGGGTGCGCCCGATCTGGATCATCGTGGCGAGGCGCACCATCGGCACGCGGGTGACCTTAGAAAGGAATGGGACGGTTCGGCTCGACCTCGGGTTGACCTCGATCACGTAGACCTGCCCCTGATGGATCACGTACTGGATGTTGACGAGGCCGCGCACACCAAGGCCAATCGCGATGCGAGTGGTGTACTCAACGACCTGGTCGACGATCGTTTCGGACAGGTTGATTGCGGGATACACCGCGAAGCTGTCGCCCGAGTGGACACCCGCCCGCTCGACGTGCTCCATGATCCCGGGGATCAGGACGTCGGTACCGTCGCAGATGGCATCGACCTCGACTTCCTTGCCCTGCAAGTACTTGTCGATCAGGACCGGGGAGGCCTCAGTCGGCGTCACGACGTCGCGGAGGTAGCGCTCGAGTTCGGCGGCGCGGTCGATGATTTCCATCGCACGCCCCCCCAAGACATAGCTTGGGCGGACAAGGACGGGGTAGCCAATGTGATTGGCGATGGTCACGGCGTCGACGGCGGAGGTCACGCCCGTGCCGGGCGGTTGCGGGATGCCGAGGCCGTCGAGGAACCGCTCGAAGCGGCGACGATCCTCGGCGAGGTCGATGGTGTCGACCGACGACCCGATCACGGGCACGCCGTGGCGGGCAAGTGGCGCGGCGAGGTTGATCGCGGTCTGGCCACCAAACTGCGCGATGACCGGTGGCAACGATCCGGCGGGAGGCGGTTCGATCCCGCTCGCGATGGCCGACGCGCGTGAGGTAGTGGCCTCGTTCCGGATCACCTCGAGGACGCTCTCTTCATCGAGGGCCTCGAAGTAGAGGCGATCGCTCGTGTCGAAGTCGGTCGAGACTGTTTCCGGGTTCGAGTTGACCATCACGCTGCCCCACCCTGCCTCGCGCAGAGCCCACGCCGAATGGACGGAGCAGTAGTCGAACTCGATCCCTTGACCGATCCGGATCGGGCCGGAACCGACGACGATGGCGCCCGGACCTGCGGGGGCAATGGCCTCGTTCTCGACCTCGTACGTGGAATAGAAGTACGGGGTGCGCGCGGCGAACTCGGCGGCGCACGTGTCGACCATCTTGAAGACCGGCACGATTCCCCATTCGTCGCGTAGTTCGCGCACCCGGTCTGGCAGGCCTTGCACCGTGTCGGAAAGGGTGGCGACCTGCGCGTCGGCGAAGCCCCGGCGTTTCGCGGTCCAGAGAAGTTCCGGCGTCAGCGGTTCGCGCAGGAGGCGCAACTCGATGCCATGGATCGTAGCGAGGCGGTCGAGGAACCACCTGTCGATGCCGGTCCGGCGCGCCAACTCGGCAAGCGTCACCCCCCGGCGCATCGCGGCCATCAACGCCCAGAGGCGGATGTCGTTAGGTCGGTCGATCAGGTCCATCACGCGCGCCAAGGCGTCGGACTCGCGCCACGAGGCGTCCTCCCACAGGAGTGACTTGCCCCCGAGTTCGAGCGACCGGACGGCCTTCTGGAGGGCGGCCTCGAAGGTCCGTTCGATGGCCATGACCTCGCCGGTGGCCTTCATTTGGGTGCCGATGGTGCGGTCACCGTGCGGGAACTTATCGAACGGCCACCGTGGGATCTTGACTACGCAGTAGTCGAGGGCCGGTTCGAAGGCGGCGGTGGTTTCGCCAGTGACCGAGTTCGGGATCTCGTCGAGGGTCTTGCCGATGGCAATCTTGGCGGCGACGCGGGCGATCGGGTAGCCGGTTGCCTTGGAAGCAAGGGCAGAGCTACGCGAGACGCGCGGGTTGACCTCGATG